>NZ_RQES01000009.1 GCF_004769405.1 Leptospira selangorensis | reverse complement strand
CCTTGCTAATTTACTAGCGTGATCTGCTTGTATTCCTTTCTTACTGCCTGTTTCAAAAAAATGTTCAAGGCCCTTATGTTTAAAAGAAATTATCAATAGACACAGCGTAACCCAGTAGGTTACGACGTCAATCTTTTTACTTTAAAAGATAAATTTAGCCAAACTGCTCGGCTAACGACCAAGGGTTATCGACGTTTTGCGCGTGCGCAAGCACTTGGCGCGAGGCTTGCCCTGCAAGACGAGTGACAAAGCAAAATGTGGCGTAGCCCAAGCGAGAGTTGCGTAGCAATCTCGAAGCGCAGCGATAAGCCGATAGTTATACGCCGGTTTTTAACTTTCAGAGAAAGCTTTAGTCTACCAGCATTTCCTGGATAACTTGTTTAACTTTGGTAACAGTCTTTGATTCAATCTTACCGAGCTTTTTAATCAAACGAACCTTATCAACTGTTCGGATTTGATCTAAAACTATCCAACCCTTCTTACTTTGAAACGTTAACTCAATTCTTGTTGGATATGCATGAGATTTGGTAGTCATCGGCGCAATAATAACCGTACTAATGAACTTATTCATTTCATTCGGTGATATTATAACACACGGTCTAGATTTTTTGATTTCATGTCCGATTGTTGGATCTAAGTTAATCAGATAAACTTCGTATTGAGAAACTACCATTCCCAATCCTTAGTGGATAAATCTATAGAATCTGGAATAAGCAATTTATCTTCTTTTCTTTCAGACATTACTTTAAACTGTTTTTCCCAACCATCTCTAGGCTTGGCTTTTAGAGGAACTATAATGATTTTATTCTTATCGATAAGTAAGTCTACTTCTTCCTCAATATGGCATTCTTCCAAAACAGCTTTAGGTATTCTTATACCTTTTGAATTGCCTATTTTAACTACAGAAGCTCTCATGGTAATTACTATGTAATTACAGGCGATTTTGTCAACGAAAATCTTAGTTTTATATAGATTATTAAAAGCTGCTTTTCCTTTATTTTCTACTAAACAAGACCTTTAAAAACTGGCGTATAACGACCAAGGGTTATCGACGTTTTGCGCGTGCGCAAGCACTTGGCGCGAGACTTGCTTTGCAAGACGAGTGACAAAGCAAAATGTGGCGTAGCCCAAGCAAGAGTTGCGAAGCAATCTCGAAGCGCAGCGATAAGCCGATAGTTAGACGACGTTTCAAAACCTATCAAAATACCTTTCTTATACTTTTCTCAAATCTATATAGATATAGAATTTCCAGAAAAGCCAATAAGCAAACTGAAAGCAATAATCCAGAGGAAAACGAGAAAAGGATAATTCCAAACACCAATCTCGGTAAAATTACGACGAATGTTAATTCTTTACGAGAATACCTCGATTCAACAAAAACGAGTGAGGTGCTGAGCAGTAAATTCGTCACCCCAAAAATCTGTTCTATCTCGATAGATTCTAACGTTTTCAGTATTGAAAAGTGAAGCTCATTAGGCCAATCTAACGTGAATAAGCAATAGTGAATGGAAGTTAATGCATAAAATCCAATGCTAAATAACAATTGAACAGTCCTCTTAACATAAATAATGCCTGAGAAGACATATAAATTAAAAGAAGAAAGTAATATAGTAGCAGAAGCTATAATATTCGCTAATGAAGCCAAATCTTGTCCAATGCATGTTGGACAAGACATTCCTCGATAAAACAAAAACAACCAGGAACATCCACCAAGAATAACTAACAGTTCTGAAAGTAGCAGCAGGGTCATTTTTCTCTTAACAATCTGTTTTTTTTGAAATGTCGTCTAACGACCAAGGTGTTCCGACGTTTGCGATGGCGCGAGTTTGCGCATGCAAACGAAGTGACAAAAGCAAATGTGGCGTAGCCCGAGCGAGTGAGTCGCGAAAGCGATCTCCGAGCGCAGCGGAAGCACCGATAGTTAGGCGAAGTATCGCTCCTAACACACTGCACCCAAACTTACTCTATAAAATCCTCAAATAGAATAAAAGTCAATTAATGACTAATTCACTTTCACAATATAAAGTAGCGAACCCTTTTCGCAGGCTTCAACGAAAGAGATACAAGTAGTTCTGATAAATTCATAACACCCCAGAGCATTTTTCAGTCTACGATATAAGGTGAGAAAAGGGTGAAAAGCGACCTAACCTAAAATCAAATTCCACTCTTGTTTTAGAAAATGATTTACGCTTACTAAATTCAAAAAAACAAAATCGCGATATTGCGCCTAACGACCAAGGCTTGACGACGTTTCGCGAGTCCGAAGGACTTGGCGCGAAGCTTGCTCTGCAAGACGAGTGACAAAGCGAAATGTGCCGAAGGCCAAGCAAGAGTCGCGAAGCGATCTCGCAGCGCTGCGTCAGAGCCGATAGTTAGACGCAGTAATGAACTATTAGTCTGATAACTCGCTTGAGCCAAATTGATTTTTCTGAAAAGCATCAACCAAAATTAAAAATAAGATCAAATAAGAAAGGAAAGAAGCAAATGAAATAATTTCGAATAAATACGAATTAAAAACATCTGAAAAGATACCTACAAAAATACTCGCAACGCTTACACTACAGTAGATTAAAAATATTCTCCTACTATTCTCATCAGATAGTAATTCTTTTAATTTCTTTATTATATCGACGGAACTCCGAGTTCCAACAACAACGGTCAAACAAAGAATATATAAGAGTTCAATTATCTCTCTTGGTATTAGAAAAATTCGTTTATAAAATATGCTAAGTTCTAAAAGGTCTTTCCCTTGTTGATTAGTTACTAACGTGTAAAAGAGCAGAGATAAAGGAAGCCAAAAGAGTAATGAAAATATCAAATTGAAATTGAACAAAAGCCAGAAAAAGTTTCCAACGGTAATATCCGAACGCCATTCTGATATCGAGGTTATTTCATAGAGAAATTTGAAACCTGCATAAACAATATAAATAAATAATATGAATATAAAGAGAAATGCATACCACGTTAGTGAATTAGTTTTTTCTGTACTACCAAAAATACGAAATATCAATCCCGGTAGAATAGCCAAAATAGATATATACCAAAAATATTTATTCTTTCCAATTTTACGCACAAGTTTGCTTAGTATTTCCATTCTTTCTCCTGATTAAATAATATTTATTATTGCGTCTAACGACCAAGGTGTTCCGACGTTTGCGATGGCACGAGTTTGCCCTGCAAACGAAGTGACAGAAGCAAATGTGGCGTAGCCCGAGCGAGTGAGTCGCGTTAGCGAGCTCCGAGCGGAGCGGAAGCACCGAAAGTTAGCCGACGGTTTGGCTGATCATAAAATCGATTAGGCTGAAATAGGAAATTTAATTATATTCTTAGGCTTTTCTTGCATTGCAGCCCATAAATCTAACTTAGTTTGCATATTCAACCAACTCTCCGCAGAAGTATTAGTAGCGATGCCTATTCTTACAGCCATATCTGGTGTAACAGGA
>NZ_RQES01000008.1 GCF_004769405.1 Leptospira selangorensis | reverse complement strand
CTAACGACCAAGGTGTTCCGACGTTTGCAATGGCACGAGTTTGCTCTGCAAACGAAGTGACAGACGCAAATGTGGCGAAGCCCGAGCGAGTGAGTCGCGAAAGCGATCTCCGAGCGGAGCGGAAGCACCGACAGTTATACGAAGTTGGGCAATGAACTCAGCCCGTTCTTTGGAGCGTCTGAATACTATCTAATTTAAGCTTTAGCTTTTCTTTCTGTTTCCTTATTTCTAAATCATTTTGAAGATTTATCCAAAACTTATCGGACATTCCAAAAAACTTAGCTAATCTCAAAGACATATCTACTGTGATTTTACGCTTACCGTGCAAAATCTCCAATACTGTAGAGGTTGAAACATGTAGTTCTTTTGCAAGTCTATATGGTGTTACCTCTAACGGATCCAAAAACTCCTCTCTAAGAATTTGAGAGACTGTTGGTGTAGGAATTCTTTTTGTTTTCATAATAAGTCCTCTCTCAATGATAATCAACTATAGAGACATCAAAACAATTTCCCTCAGAGAATTTGAATGTAATTCTCCACTGGTCATTTATCCTGATAGAATAATAATTCTTTAAGTTACCTTTTAAATGTTCAAACCTATTAGCCGGAGGGCTTTTTAAGTCTTCTTCTTTTTCAGCATTTTCCAAGATAAGAAGTTTGATTAATGCCCTACTTTGTATTTCCGGAGGTATTTTCTTTGAAAATTCTTGGTGAAAGATCTTCTCAGTCTCTTTGTCTCCAAAAGATTTGATCATTTATCCATATATTCGCAATGCAGATATATCTGTCAATCGGATATATTCTTATATATGATGAAAATTACCAGGAAAGTGGGAAGCTTATATGGTTTCTTTTTCTACTTTTAGAAGAAGCCTTTTTGCCCAATTTCGTATAACGACCAAGGCTTGACGACGTTGGCGATTCCTGAGCCTCGAAGAGGCGGTAGGAACAGGCACGAACTTTTGCTTCGCAAAAGGCGTGACTGAAGCCAATGTGCCGAAGGCCGAGCGAAGGTTGCGAAGCAATCCTGAAGCGCAGCGTCAGAGCCGATAGTTAGGCGCAGTGGTCATTTATGCCAATAAGCATAAAATCAATCCTCTATTTTGAGTTGAACTTTGCTTCCATCAGGCAAATCTTTAATTTGAAGTGCAACATCACCTGAAAATTGAATTAATTCAATAAAGCTAATAACCGAAATATTAGACAATTTATACTCACCGCCCAAGGTTCCAGGGACTTTAAGACAATACTTTCTACCATCTGCCAATTTTCCTTATCTCTCATATGCGAGATCGACTAGAGATCTCATTTCCCAATCTTCAATGAAATCATGATCATTTAATAAAGCTGTTAGCTTATCTGAATTTAAAGCTATTATTTCACAGTAAAGGTCTTCAGGACAAAGTCGCCAATATTGTCCTTGCTTATCTAAAATTAATAGATTTCCAAATTCATTTTCCTTTATAATTTTTTCAGGATCAAGACCCGTCCATCCCCAAGATTCTTTTAAAACATCCAAAATTGTTTCTAACATAATAAAACATTCCAGCCAATAATTCGAAGAGCTATTTGAACAATGTTCCGACTAAAATCAGATTTTTGACCATTGCGTCTAACGACCAAGGCTTGACGACGTTTGCGATGGCACGAGTTTGCTCCGCAAACGAAGTGACAGAAGCAAATGTGCCGGAGGCCAAGCGAGAGTTGCGAAGCAATCTCGAAGCGAAGCGTCAGAGCCGATAGTTAGGCGCTGGCGTTTGGATTTTAAAGGTCAGGCAATTTCACTCTAAGATGCAATACATTATTAATTAATTCAAATGTATCGGAAGAATTAGCCGCTTCGACATTATATATTAATAGAAAATCAGCTTCTTTGTCTTCAAACTTTGAAAGTTTTTTTAGTTCCCTACTCTTTTTTCCATTAAAGAAAGTGGGCGCAACATTAAAAGCCTCACCTACCAATCTACGCTTCCCTTCACTCGCCATGATATCAAAAGCCTTCTCAGATGAGACACTGAGTTGCGCAGTATATTCTGTGTATGGGAAATTGTGTTCTTTGAAGGTTTGGGGATCTAATAAAATCTTAATACCAAATAGAATAACCAAATCTGACATTATTCTATTCATTCCCTCAAACAAACTGACATTCGGATACGGACCACGATTGAAGCTCTCTCTTTTGAGTATTTTATAGAACTCGGTAAAAGAGTTAGCTTTAATCTCTAATGGAATCTTTTGCAGATCGCTTAGATAGCGTTCAATTTCTTGGCCTATGTTTAAACTATTTAATACTTTCTCACTCATATAAATTCTAAACGCTGGCGCCTAACGACCAAGGCTTGACGACGTTTCGCGAGTGCAAAGCACTTGGCGCGAGGCTTGCTCTGCAAGACGAGTGACAAAGCGAAATGTGCCGAAGGCCAAGCGAAGGTTGCAAAGCAATCCTGAAGCGATGCGTCAGAGCCGATAGTTATGCGTCGTATTTTGCGATAATATAAATAAATTCTTATTGTGATACGATCGCGGAAAATTCTTTAAAGATTCCTTCCATCGTATAAATCGCTTCATTCTCAATAATTAAGTAAAGAAAATAGACAATCGCAAAAGGTACACATAAAATTAGAGAAAATAATACATGAACGTTAAGCAATGCGAAGGTAAACGTAATAGAAATATATCCAAAGAATAATAACGGATATAAAAGCAATATCAATGATACCCAAGAAATTCTTATTTCAGCAACCCAAGAATTTGATTGAAACTCGACCTTTGAATAAACAAGCGGTGTTCTCCTACTAATCCCCGAAATAGTTTCGGAAGCGAGTCTTCTTCTCACAAAGAACAAAGTTTCCGAAACCACCTTTACAATCCCAGATTCAAATTCTTGAACCTTGCCCAAGGACAAGGCCATATTCAAATTTGAAAGAATCATTCTTTTAAGAAATATTCCTCCGGAAAAATCTATATCAAAATCTCTATAATCTTTAATGAATGTCAAGATGAGAGCTATCGTTGTTAAAACGATTACTAAAGAAATTAATACGAAAAGAGCTATTAAAATATTGTTTAAATACATGTTTCAAAATATGACGCATAACGACCAAGGCTTGACGACGTTTCGCGAGTCCGTAAGGACTTGGCACGAGGCTTGCCCTGCAAGACGAGTGACAAAGCGAAATGTGCCGGAGGCCAAGCGAGGGTTGCGAAGCAAACCCGAAGCGCTGCGTCAGAGCCGATAGTTATACGCCGTTCTTTTAGATTTTAACTTTGGCTTTTCTTAATGTATTCAAAAGATTTCCTATAGAAGCAATAATCAATCGTGCTTTGTTTATGCAAACTTTGAGGGTCCATTGTCTTTTCTTAAGAATTTTAAAAAGAATTTCTGCAAGCACTTGCTCATTCATTATTGCCATCGAAGCAATAGACTCTACGCCATGTGCTTTCAAACCTGCAGTAATAGCTTCAGCAAAATAATTCAAATCTTGTAATTGTTTTTTATTCGAAAGCTCAATGATCGTATTCCACTCCACGCGTAAGAACAAATCGCTCGACTTAACTGCTTCAGTAATTTCACTCGTAAAACTAAGTAACTGATCATTGCTACCCTTAATGATTTCAAATAAGTCATCGTTTAAGCTTTTGCCTTTCAAATCAAAAGCGATATTACGCGCATTAAGCTCAAAACCTAGATATACATAGCTATCCTTTTTTAACTCGGAAATTTCGAATGTACTAAGATTTAATTTTTTACCAAATTTTTGAACATAGGCGTCCCGTTCCACTCGAACTTTCGGAAGAATTTCTTTTGCCATCCATTTTTGAATATTATTATTAAAACCCTTTAATACCGAATATGGAAAAAAATATATATCCATATTTCCAAACGGTTTGATTCTTTTTGGATGATCATTCAGAACCTTTCCCAAAGGTATTTGTGTGAATTTTAAATCTGAGCCGATTTTTTTCTTCTTTTGAAAAAGCAAATCTAAATTTTCCGAACTCTTCATTACACAAAAATATTCTTTTGAGTTGAATTTAAAGAGGTCAGAGATTCCCTTTTTTGTGAATTTAGCATCATTGAAAAACTTCTCAACCAAATGCTGAAGTTCATTTTTATCATTTTCGCTAATGGCTAATTTTTCTTTCGTTTTTGCTAGCTCGGCCTTTAAATCAGGCCCCATATCCGACCAAATACTTTTTCTCTCGATTATTAAAGTTGCAATTAAAGGCGAAAGGCCTGATAAAATTGCATCGATTATTATATATTTGGTTTTAATCTCAACATCCAAGAAGCAGTACTTCAATAACGGTAATCCGAGAAAGAAAATTACTGAAAGAGGGATAAGAACACCTTTATTTTGAGTTATAAATTTAATTGCACGATTAAAGTATACTTTGCCATGCAGATAAAAAAGCTGAAGAGAATCAAGTGAGTATTTTAACATAAACTGTTGGTAATTAAATCTTAAAAGAATGGCGTATAACGACCAAGGGTTATCGACGTTTTGCGAGTGCGAAGCACTTGGCACGAAGCTTGCCACGCAAGCTGAGTGACAAAGCGAAATGTGCCGAAGGCCAAGCGAGAGTTGCGAAGCAATCTCGAAGCGCAGCGATAAGCCGACAGTTAGTCGCAGTAAATGCGGGCTTTCGAATTTTCCTCGAGATACTTTTTAACTTCAAATAATTTCTTTCTTGCTGCAATTTGAATTAAACTCTCATCTTTTTCATTCACAACATTCATTTCTGCACAACGGTTTATTAATTCCTTCACAATTTCCAATTGCCCATGCTCAACGGCTAATACTAAGGCTGTAACTCCCTTATTGGGAGAATCAAACTTTGAGTATCTATCAATGCTTACTCCAGCGGAGATGAGATCTTTCACGCATTCTAAATTACCTTTGGATGAACAGAGCATCAAAATTGTAAAATCGAATTTCACTATATAATTTGGATCTCCGCCGTTGCTTAAGTATTCCTTCAGTTCGACTTGACCAAATGGATTGCCTCTTCTATCGGATTTTTCTTCAATCAATTTAGCAATTTCAAGCCGATTCAACTGCAGCGCAGTTACATATGGATAATCGTTGTAATCTTTTTCTAAAATCGCAAGCATTGTTTTCTTTAATAGAGACTTGTCCGAATACTCTGTTGATAAAGTTAAGTTGAGTAAATTCAAATACCGAGAATCAACTTTTCTAAATTTTACATTCGATTTCAATAGCTTGTCAGCTAATTCTATATTATTGGTGCGGATTGCCTTTATTAACTCGACTTCCTGCTTACTGTCGAAAAGTAATTGTCCCCTGCTCTGAATCGAGCAACAACTAAGGCAAAGGATTAAGGTTATTTTATATTTCATAAATATAAATTTTGCATTTATTGCGACTAACGACCAAGGGTTATCGACGTTTTGCGAGTGCGAAGCACTTGGCACGAAGCTTGCCATGCAAGATGAGTGACAAAGCAAAATGTGCCGAAGGCCAAGCGAGAGTTGCGAAGCAAGCTCGAAGCGCAGCGATAAGCCGATAGTTAGGCGTAGTCGCTTATCTTATTAAGGTAATTTTGAAAGAATATATCTTTCACCAAGTCCTTCGCCTTCATAGTAGGCCAGTTCCCCTGGAAGAATAGAAATAATCGACGAATGGCCAGAACTAACGATCTCATTTAATCCATCGTCAAGCCTTAGAAATTGCATATCCAATTTTGCACTTTCGGAAATAATATATACTTCATCAGGAATATTTCGGACACTACTAAGAGCTTTATAGATTTCATCAAGTTCTTGAAAAGAGCCAGGAATTCTCAACATGTTAGAATTTATAAAATGCTGAAAATGAGGCAATGATTCTATAAATTTCTTTCTAATCCGAGGTTTTGTTAGTATTTGTTCAAATCTATCTCTATATGCTCTTTCTATAAATGAAATTGAAAATTTAAGAATATGCATCTCTTCTGAATATAGCATTTTTAAAATGTAAATTTCCCCGAAAGTTTCTTAAATTTCAGTATTTTATACTGATAAATTTTAAGCGATTACGCCTAACGACCAAGGTGTTCCGACGTTTGCAATGGCACGAGTTTGCTCTGCAAACGAAGTGACAGAAGCAAATGTGGCGTAGCCCGAGCGAGAGTTGCGAAGCAAGCTCGAAGCGGAGCGGAAGCACCGATAGTTAGGCGACGTGGTAATGTAAGAGAATTCTTATTCTGTTTCTTTGATTCCTAAGAAAGCATTATTGAT
>NZ_RQES01000007.1 GCF_004769405.1 Leptospira selangorensis | reverse complement strand
AACGCTTTCTATACGGATTGGAATACTCTGAATAACGCTAACGTTACTTCTACGAATTATACTACAGCTTTGGGTCTGCCACTTCTTGTGACCACTCCTATAAACTGTACTACGATTCCTTTCCATCCTCTGAATTGTTTGGGTTTTACTGCGGATATGAACGCCATCAATTGGATGGGGAATTATAATTACGGTGTGGGAGCTTGGAACTCCGGAACAGACGGAGGAGCATTCGACTCTTTCCTTGCTAATGGTCTATTCCGTCTAACGGCAACTAGTACGAACCGTAGTTATCGTCTGGAGTCTAGCACAAACGACTTCGTTGTGAACGAGAACGTTTCTGTTACTACTCTCTCCGAACCGCAAACGGTTACTTATGGAGATATCGCCTTTACCGTTTGGAGACAGGATAACACTCTCCAAGGTAAGTTCATACAAATCTCCACAGGTACTGTTTTGACCGGTGGAGCCCAAGTGAAACTCAATACCGCAAATGCGACCGGTAAATTCGTAGTCAAAGCAGACTCGGGTAAGGCCTCCATACTTTGGGAGAATGGTGTAGATATATACATTGCATTTAGAGATCTGACAGCTGCCAATTTCCCTGCTATTGGATCTGAAATCAAAATTGTGACTCGTCCGAATACTTCCGGAGGTTTAGCTCTTGCTATGGGAGGAGGCGGAAAGGCCATCGCGGTTTGGTCAGTTGTTACTACTTCCACCTCATTATTTACGACAACCACAACCCATACTGTCACAGGTCGAAATTTCCAAGGAGATGCGGCCGGTACATCCGGAGCCGGATTTGGCGTAGCGCTTGTGAGCGGCGTCGGAACGACTCTTGTTTTAAGTGCGGATAGCGACGGAGGTAATACTGCGATAATTGCCACTGGTCATGGTGCTTCGACTAGCGCAGTTAACGGATATACCTATGACTTTGCCACTGGCACTCGTCAAGCAGGTCCGGTTGTTTTAACAGGCACAGCAACAAGCGGTGGAAATGTTGCTTCTATTAATGTAAGTGCATCCTCTGGCAAGGCCTTCGTTACTTGGAAAAGAAGTGATACTTGGGTCTTTGCGAGAGCCTATGACATGGTTGCTAATACTGCGCTTGCTCCGAACGTGCAGTCTATTGCTGGCAATGTCAATGCGTTTAGTTCTGTCGCCACGGGAGGGTTTGGGTTAATCTCCTTCAGCTCTACTAAGAACACAGGTATTTACCTCAGAGTAGTGGATCTCTCTGACGGAGCATTAGAATATACAACTATGCTACAATTAGATACTTCTAAAAGTGCAAAGAGTAGAAAACCCGGAGGACTGTATTTGGTTTCAGGAAATATCATCGCTCTTTGGGAACATGAGGAATCTTCTAAGAGAACTATCCGAGGAAGATCGGCTGCATTGGGAGCGAATTTAGTGGCCAAAGGTTCGGGAGAATTCTTTGTGAGCACTACGAATTTCGGAAACCAAACAGGACCTAAGATCGCGGTCAAGGATGCAACTGGATTCGTGGTTTGGTGGGCAACCGATTCTACTCAGCAAAATATCCGAGGTTACTCCTTGGATATGCTGAATCCTGGTGCACTCCAATATGGTTTGAACAACTTCTTTGTGGCTCCACTCATTGAGAGAGATTATACTCTGAAAGCGCAGATCAATTTCTAATCTCCATAAGGATTTCGTTATGAAGCTTAGGGTATCCGCGATCCTTTGTATTGTCGGTCTTTCTTCCTTCACAAACTGTTGGAAGGGACCGGGGTTACTGGATCGGATTTGCAAGCATACATTTTGTGGGGATTTGCCTCCCGGGACTAGTTTTCCTTCTCCTGGGTCGGCTCCTGCTCCTGAGGGAAGCGATCTATTCTCCATCTCCACAAATTATAGCCAGGCGATAGACGATCCG
>NZ_RQES01000006.1 GCF_004769405.1 Leptospira selangorensis | reverse complement strand
AGATGTAACAAAACCATTTTGGTAACGTTGTTAGAATTCTAACTTACTCGTAATGTATGGTTACTTCGTCTAACTATCGGCTCTGACGCTTCGCTTCGAGATTGCTGCGCAACTCTCGCTTGGCCTCCGGCACATTTCGCTTTGTCACTCGCCTTGCGATGGCAAGTCTCGCGCCAAGTCCATGCGGACCCGCGAAACGTCCTCAAGCCTTGGTCGTTAGACGACAGACTCCAAAATTCTTATGAGCAACGGAAAAAAGCAAGATTCACACAGTTTATTACTATCGCACGGATTACCTTATGAGTTTCTCGTGGCAAAAAAATTAAGCAATTTAGGTCTTTCTCCTAAAGGGGAATATGAATATTATAAGCATAATAATAACGGAGACCGCCAGTTGTTTTCTATAGATAATCAAGGGTTATTAGTGGATGAAGATAATAAAATTAAGATTGAGTTACTTGTTGAAGCTAAATACTCGAAGGAATCAAATTGGATTTTTTTCGCAGATCCGAATTTAAGAGAATATAAGCCAAATGCTTATTGCGGAATAGTTCCTGCCTCGATTTTGTCATTTGATATTTTGACTAAGATAAAAACTAAAACGGACTATAGTGAAGCTATTTTGGAATATTCAGCATACGGCATTGAAGCATCGAAAGAAAAGGAAAATTATAACAGGATAGTAAGTGCTTGTAGGCAACTTCAATGGGCATTTGTTGATAAGTATATTAATTATCACGTTTATAGAGGAGCAATTCCTCAAACTATCGATATTGACTCGGGATATTTGAAATTCTTTGCTATGATTATTTTAACAAATGCAGAGTTATTGAAAATTAAAGATGAAGTTACTCTTGAGCAAATGAAAACTTCTTCTATCGAAAGCTTAGTCACGAAGGAAGAAATCATACCATTTTTCATGCGTATTGATAATGATCTAAAGAATCAAGCTGTAGCTGAAACTCAACGGATTAATGCAATCGGCGTCTATGATAATAAAGATGTTAGAGACTATTTTCAGCAAGATAAGATTTATCGGTCCTTTTCTGGAATTATTACTGAAGCTCCAACTATCTATTGGATTTCTTCCATAGAATCATTGGATAAATTATGCAAGCAACTGGTTGATTACGCAAGACTTTGGCTTCAATATAAGGAGTCCGTCGTCTAACTTTCGGTGCTTCCGCTACGCTCGGAGATCGCTTCGCGACTCACTCGCTCGGGCTACGCCACATTTGCTTCTGTCACTTCGTTTGCATAAGCAAACTCGCGCCATCGCAAACGTCGGAACACCTTGGTCGTTAGCCGAACATGCTTGCCCGAAATTTTGATTCATATGAGAATTAAGTAATAGGGAAGTAAGAATCCATAATTTTGAAAATTTCCTATTAAAAGCTTGAAAATACGAACCGGCATCGTATATTGTATCGTATGAAAGTGACTGCGATATTACCAGACGATTTAATAGCTGAGGTCCAAAAGTATTCTGGAGGTAAGAACATAACTGATTCTCTTCAGAAGGCACTCTCAGAGTGGTTAAAACAGGCTAAAATAAGGAATTTGAATGCTAAGCTACATAAATCGCCACTTTCGTTCCAGGAAGGCTTTTCTGGGGAAAATATCCGTAATCTGAATCGTAACAGATGATTCTTGTAGATACGTCTGTTTGGATTGAATTCTTCCGAGGAAATGACCCTTATTTCAGTGACCTGAAAGAGTTAATAGAATCATCAGAAGTGATAGTTCATGAAGTTGTCTTTGGTGAGTTACTCCAAGGATGTAAAAATAAGAACGAAGTATCTTTTATTTTAGAGTATTGGGAAAATCTAAATACCTTAATTTCAGACGGTAGTTTTTTGTCGGCAGGCAAGCTTTCATTTGAAAACAAGCATATTGATAAAGGGATTGGATTAATTGATTCAGTTCTTATTAATGAAGTTAGAAGTAAGAAACTTCAGCTTTGGACATTAGATAAAAAGATACTTAAAGTATTAGATAAGAAAGAAATCTATTCAAGTAAGGGCAAGCACGTCGGCTAACTTTCGGCTCTGACGCTTCGCTTCGAGATTGCTACGCAACTCTCGCTCGGGCTACGCCACATTTCGCTTTGTCACTCGCCTTGCAGGGGCAAGTCTCGTGCCAAGTGCTTACGCACTCGCGAAACGTCGTCAAGCCTTGGTCGTTAGGCGAAAGCCATTGCAATGATTTTATTTAAATGAAAAAAGTAATTTTTTGTATAATAATCTTTATCGGTTCGTGTGTGTCTCCTGATCAAAATGAACAGATAGTTAGTTTTGATTCAAATAAAAATATCAGTTACAAGGATTTAAATGTTTTAGAAGTCTTTGAGCTCTCTGATAATCAGCTTCACGGTTATATGTTTCTTACTAAAGCTAATTCAAATTTTATAGATGCATTATTATTAAATTTCTCGGTTGATAATCAAAATTCTGCCGTTTTGCATTTATCTCAAGATTATTTGGTCGGACTAGTAGTAATTGAAAATGATACTGATGTTAACAAAATATTTTCGTTTAACAGCCTAAAATTAAATTGGAAAGATACTAAAATTGTTCCGTTATTAGAGAATGAATATCCTGATAAGATAAAATGTTTTAATTGGAAAGGAACAACAAAAAACTTTTACAATTTTATGGCAATTTCTGCGATAACTGTCGGTGTGGTAGTGTATGCATATGTTGCTCTATTTGCATGTTTGCAAGGTAAATGCGAGAGAATAGACGATTTAAAGAACTTTGAAAAAAGGTATTCTTCAAAATTGAAAGGGCCTCATTTTTCGAATTTCAATTTTACTTCAACCTTATCGTTCAATGACGCAATCAAGAATAATGGAATAGCTATTCCACAGAATACAATAGCAAAGGGAATAGTCCTATATAGAAATCCATTTTTGATTAAAGACATTAATGACTATACACTTAAGGGTAATTGCACTATTTATTAGCAATGGCCATCGTCTAACTATCGGCTCTGACGCTGCGCTTCGAGATTGCTTCGCAACTCTCGCTTGGCCTTCGACACATTTCGCTTTGTCACTCGTCTTGCAGGGCAAGTCTCGTGCCAAGTCCTTATGGACTCGCGAAACGTCGTCAAGCCTTGGTCGTTAGGCGAAATGTGGGGTAAATTATCCCTCTTACAGGTATTCATATTCGTGTGTCTATTTCAAATTTTAGAATTATTTGAGCGAAAATCTACGATATTTTGTACAAAATCTTTGTATTGACATAAGGCACACGTCTATTAATTTAGATAGGTGATCTTTGATTGGGATAATGATAAAAACGAAACCTTAAAAGTTGAACGAAATATTAGCTTTGAAAGGGTAGTTGTAGAAGTTGAGTCCGGATCCGTTTTAGATATCCTAAAACATCCAAATAAGAAGAAATATCCCAATCAAATTTTGATGATTGTAGAAATTGATAATTATGCTTGGGTAGTTCCTGCGATTGAGAATAAGGATACTTTCTTTTTGAAAACAGCATATCCATCAAGGAAATACACAAGTATATATCTGCCGGAGGCAAATTTATGAAATATAAACTTAGCCAAGAAGAGAAAGAATTGGAATCTTCTATTGAACGAAATGAGTGGAAGTCGGTTGATAATAAGGCTCAGTATTTGAAAAAATTCAAATCTGCAGCCAAAAATACTCTATTAAAAGATAAGAGAATGAATATCCGAATTGCAGGGAAAGATATTCAATTATTGAAGACTAAAGCTTTAGAGATTGGTATTCCTTATCAGACTTTGGTTTCAAGTATATTACACCAATATGTTACCGGTAAATTAACAGAACGTTAACTTATTAAACCCCACACTTCGCCTAACTGTCGGCTCTGACGCTGCGCTTCGAGATTGCTTGCGCAACTCCCGCTTGGCCTTCGGCACATTTCGCTTTGTCACTCGCCTTGCAGAGCAAGTCTCATGCCAAGTCCTTCTGACTCGCGAAACGTCGATAACCCTTGGTCGTTATACGTCATCGCTAAAATTAATAGAAAAAATGATTAGAAATCTTATAATAATATTTCTTTTTTCAAACTGCATAACTTCTAAAGTGTTCGAGCTTTCAGAAGGGAAGAGGAAACCTATACCTATTGAACAA
>NZ_RQES01000005.1:600000-826872 GCF_004769405.1 Leptospira selangorensis | reverse complement strand
TTGTTAAGGATTCGTAAAAGGCAGCCCTTAAGGAGGGAGTCCGTTAAGCGAATTACTCATTTAGGGAACGTTAGGGGGTCTAACGGGTTCTTCTATTTACCCCCAATGGGATATGATGGTGGCTAATGATATTAGGAATGGATTGCACCTACCGATGTGACAATGCAGCTGCAATGAAGTAAAACAAATCGGTCTCTCTTAGTTAGTCAATGCCAGCCTGATACCTACTCCAAACTGTAGATAAAAAGTATTTAATATTCTCCCGGTAAATTGATCGGAATAGATTCGAGTGCTTTGTTTATAAAACTCCACCATATAGAAATATTTGGGACTGGGATGATAATTCGCTCCGATCCCAAGACCCCATGAAAAACCTCGCCCATTTGTCATCGAAGAATTCCGAGCAAAATAATCATCACGAGAACTTGCATGCACATTATCACTTACGGGGAAACTCATCCCCGCTTTTAGTTTCATGTAAGGATCAAATTTGTTCTTTGGCAAAGGGTGGACGGAAAGAAATGTTAGTGCCGATACATCAGAATACACCTGAACATCTTTCGGCAAAGTTGTTACATCTTCATTCAACGCAAAATGGATTTGTTTTTGAACTCTTTGTCTAACTGCATGAACGGATTGCCCCTGAAAAGTGAATCCATAGCCAAGATAATCCGTCCATCCAGACTCCAGCTCTATGCCAAATAAACCATTACTTTGATAAATTGGGCGATCATAAGTGGAAATTGCAGGCATTCCTACTATATTCCTTTTTATTTCTCCGCTTTGTATTCGGTTTAAAAGATTACGATCATAATCTTTTTCCGCATCTATGAATGAACCGCTCGGAGGTCCAAGCGATCCTCCATAAAAGAATGAAAAGGAAAAATAATCTTTAGAGAATCCTACTTTAGAATTTGTTTCTTCTGCATACGTTGAAAAATCATTTCGAGGGACCATTTCGGCCATTAATAATTCAGGAAATCCAAGAGTGAACGAGATTAGGAAAATAAACCTTTTCATCTTTTTGCCCCTTCGAAAGTCGCTAACGTATCAAGATCGTTCGACCTGTCTTCGGGACAAATTGGTTCCCTACCGTATTTCTTTTGCTAGTAATAGTAAACTAATCTTATTTAGAAACTTCTACTTTTCGATCAAACTTTGCCCATTGCAACTTTGCGTTTACTATAAAGATACCGACGATTACAAGCAAGGCACCGCCAAGATCATATACGTTAGGAGTTTCCCCTAAAACCCAAGAAGTTAACATTGCAATTACCGGGATCAAGTTACCAAAAATGACCGCTTTATCAGGACCTACTGCTTGGATGCCGTAATTCCAACATAGATATCCTAAGAAGGTACTTAATCCGGCCATATAAAGGATCGCTAACCAAGCTGAATTAGGAATGACTGTGAATTCAGTATTCCAATCTCCATTGATCAAAGTTAGGATCAATAAAGCAATGGTTCCGAATAACGCTGTAAATGCGGTTGTTTGGATTGTGGAAACTCCCGGAATATACTTCTTCATCCCTACTGAGTAAAAACTCCAGCAAGAGGCTGCGATCAGGATAGGTAGTATCCCTTCTCCATGAAATGCATTTAGAAGAGCAGTCATACTGCCATCAGAAATGACAAGTATAACGCCTAAAAAAGAGATCAAAGTCCCAAGATAATGCTGGAACTTGATTTTTGTTTTTAAAAGAAAATAAGAGAGAAAGATCGCAATCGCAGGACTAGCAGCAATCACGATTGCCGCATTCATAGGAGAGGCTTTTTTCATTCCAATAAAGAAGAAAAAATTGAATCCGAAAACTCCGATGATCCCGAGTGAAACGAATACGATTAAATTCCTTCTGCTTACTTTTAATAACTTTCTGTCAGTAATGAGCACGAATAAAAATAAGAAAAGGGTTGCGAACACAAAACGAAGAGCTCCAGCCAAACTAGGTGAGAAGAAGGTAAGCGCCTCCTTAGCTACATGAAATGTAGTCCCAGTAATTAAGGCGAAGAATACAAGATAAAGATATGGCCTAATAGATGACATGTTCAGCTCCTATTCCTTTTTCAAAAGAGTTTCATACTCTTTTAATTTCGATTTTGCGAGTCGGATCATCGATTCTAGATCCTTCTTCTTTTGCTCTAGTTTTTGCAGATGAGTTTCCAGGATACGGATCCTCTTATTTAAAGGTGGTTTGAAATTTTCTCCACTTTCTACCTTATCCAGAATACATCCTTCCAAGAAGAATTCCTTGATATCGTCCAAGGACATATTCATCTCTTTTAAAGCCTTGATCCCCTTAAGATGTCGTATCTCTTTTTCTGAATATTTCCGGTCTTTCCCGTGCATCCGTTCCGGCTTGCGCAGGATGCCGACCTTCTCGTAATAACGAAGAGTATAAGGACTAAAATTTGTGATTTCTGAAATTTCCGAAATACTTAGAAACTTGCTCACTCTGATCCTCCGGATTTTTCTGGAATCCTACAGATCTGACTCACCTAGAGTTAGCTCTAAGTCTAAATTTATCTCTAAATTCAGGAAATTTTTAGTTTTGGGAGAAAAGGATTATATTGGTTAAAATGAGAAATGTTATAAGGGGAATTATCTAGCTCGCGAACCCCCGGAGCCCAGATTAGTCTGATATTACTTAATGCTTTGAGTTAGTTACCTTTTATATCGTATTCTTTAAATGAACATTCTTCTATTTATTGCAACCTAACAATATTAGAGGAAGTAAATTGTTAAAATCTTGCTCTGTCATATTTCCAGTTTCCACATAAACGCAAAGGCGCATAAATTGTTCAGTGCAATTTGGTTCGTAACCACTCGATGCGTTGCATTTACTCAAATTCAAGAGAACAAAAATTAAAAAACTGCAAATAAAGAATTTATTCATAAATTTATTTCTCAATTAAAGCCCGAGGATGTACATAGATTTAATTTGTTAATCGGATCTGCGGAGATATAACCGTTTCCCCTAAAAAAAAATAGAGAATTGTTTATTGAGACTCCAAATACCGAGATTTCAAATCAGAATCTATCCCAGGATCAACTTTCAAAATATTCACTTACCACAATTGATGGCAATAATTGAAATTCTTTGATCATATTCAGCCTGAGTAATAACCCCCCGCTGCAAATCAAAATCTGCTAAAAGCAGCTGTTGTGCGCAAGGCATATCCGAGCTACTATCTTGGTGACAACCCATTAAAACCAGAATCGAAAAAGAAATTATGAGAAAGGAATTTTTAATCATTTTCTATATCACCCTTGGAGCATTAAAATTTAATTAGTTTATCAAATCATTATATAATCCCGCATCTTAATCTATTATCTATCTCGCCGGAGCCCAGATTAGCCTAACATATTTCAACTGCACATAGGAAGGACATTGTATTTTCTCAATGGGTCATTTTACACATTGAGAATGCTTCAATGCAGAAGTTGTCAATAGCATATTGTAAATATCCTCTTTATTAGCGGAGGAAATTGATGAATCGCTTTGAATTCCTGCAATCAAAAATGTCAGCTCATCTAAGACACCTTTTTGGCATAGAGACTTGTCTTCCGCAATACAAGTCTGATGAAAGAGAATAACAATTGATAAATGAATCAATAAATGCTCATTACGATCATTTTAATAGAAATATAACTACACCAAGCAACCTTAGTCTCGACTTGAACAGCTCAAAAGACCAAGAGCCAAGAAGTTGGAAGCTTCACTTTCACTGGTTCCAAATTCTTTCATCGTAACATAAGACAAGTAAGTTCCTTGTATACATTGCTCTTTTGTTGCCGAACCAGAATCAAACTTACATGACATAGCAATTAATCCAAGGAACGAAATTATTACTAAAATTCTATTCTTTTGGAGAACAGGCATAAATTAATCCACTTTCAAATCTTCGTTTATCTGATGCTGATGAATTTGACTGAAGGATCATTGAATATGCTCAACAGTATAAATATCTGCATATTGAATCGGTTCAAATTTTTCCTCAAACTCTTTAAGTAACTAAAACTTTATTCTATTTTTTACAACTAATTGCTCTTAACAGTGCAATATTTTGGGCATTTTCCTCTGAATTATTTTCAGCCTTTTCAAGAGAGTAGATTAAAGCAGCAGTTCCTAAACATTCCTTTTCGGTCAACCTGTCCCCCTCACAGTGAAATAACAATGCTAGCGACAATATTGTTAATAAGAATCTAATCATTATTTTTCTTCTTTTAGTTTAAAGAAATAGTATATTAAAATTTATATATATATTATGATGGGATGTTTCTCTCTTTCCGGAAAATTATCCGGCTCGCGCCAGGGTCTGTATTGAGGATAGATAAATATTTATAAACATCCATCAGGGATAATAGTTCCGGATGGACCATCAAAAAGATTACACTTATCTTCTTCAATAATCCTAGGCGTCGTAATAAATGAACCATCATTGATGGTTCCGCTAAAATCGAAATTTGAGAAATTAAAAAGCTCACCTCCGACATCTGCGACCAATTGATATCCACCCTTCTTTTTCGTATTAATTCCATACTGCAAAGTCAAATCGCTCGCATTAATTTGAAATATTCTATCTTGAATATAAAAAGTAACATTTCCTAAATCAGATCTATTAAGAATCTGAATTTTTGCATTAATCGGCTCCAATGGAGCAATCAAACAGGCTTCGCATCCAGCAGGGGACGAGTCGCCAGAGCATCGAAATAACAATACTGAAAAAGCAAGAATTAGAATTCTAATATCTCGTTTCATAAAAACCTATTGAATTCAAATTCCTGTCCCGAATAATAAATCCTGTGGAGAGTTGTCAAAATATTCATTTACCACAATTGATAGCTATAATTGAAATTCTCTGATCATATTCATCTTGAGTAACAACGCCCCTCTGCAAATCAAAATTTGCTAAGAGCAACTGCTGTGCACAAGACATATCCGAGCTGCTATCCTGGCGACAGCTTATTGAAATCAGAATCGAACATAAAATTATGGGAAAGGGATTTTTTATCATTTTCAATGTTATCTATATAATATCAAAATTTTAATAGATAGCTTTTTCAATCCCGTCGCTAAACAAATTCACTGCCGACTTGAACAGCTCAATAAACCGAGTGCTAATAAATTGGATGCCTCGCTTTCACTGTTTCCAAATTCTTTCATTTTTATGTAAAATAGATAAGCCCCATTCACACGTTGTTCTTTTGTCGCAGAGCCAGAATCGACCCTACATGAGATAGCAATTAGTCCGAAAAATAAAGCTATTACTATTTTCTGGCCGCTAATTATTGTGTGGAGCATCATAACAGCTTAAATACGCAAATGAAGTAAATAGATCTTTATCCTCTTGCGACGAACTACTTGGTAATATAACCGATAGCAACGCTAACTGTTGAGTCAAACAATCTAACTTTTCCTTACTTATATTATCAAGCATACCACAATTCATCATTAAAAGTAGTAATGAAAAATGTTTTTTCATCCTAAAGACTTAACAAATCATAATAGAAAAATGATAATAATAACTATTCGGGTTTACAGGCCGTCGAAACAAGAATCGTATTCAGCAGATCGGCATCAGACCCTGGACTTGCAGTACTATTGAATTTATTCAAAACTGCGACTGCACAACCAGTAGTATCTTCCCCTGGAGTAAAAACTCCACAATTTAAATTAAAGATTACCAGTAGAAAGAATAGATATAATTTTCTCATAATTTACCAATTTTTTATTTTTAGTATTTCTGCAACGTTCAACGCATTCAAGAAATTAAATGTCGGAGAACTAATTCCGAGCTGCTCAATTGTATTAATAGCTGTGAGTAAGAAATAAGAATCTTCGCTTATCACTCCCCTATTAAGAAGATATGTCCAAGTTCCATAACCATTCGTACCTGAACGCAAATCAGCCTCAAACTCCTTTAAAGCACCTAATGAATTTGAATACCATTGGTCAATATGAACTAACTCGTGCTGCATTGTACGATTCGAAATTCCTGTTCTAGCTGCTACATAAGATCCACGCGTAGTTGCTTGAGCTGTTTTTCTTTCTTTTGAAAATAATCCATGATTTTCTTCATACGAATTATAAACAATGAACCCACCCCTATCAATTGAATATCTCGGCCTCGGATCGCCAATGAGTGGGTTCATTATTGAACTTACTCCAAAATCTGCCATTGATCGGAAATAATCGTAAGTGGCTCTACCAAAGTTATGCTTGAATGCTCTTGGGTTTGCTATAACGCCAGCTTGCAAGAATATCGGAGCGAAACCAACCATTCCAACCAGCAATGCAACTCCTCCGACTACACTTCCTATATTATATAGAGCATTGCCTGCAGAAGCCCACCTCTTGCTGTTAACAAACAACGCCCTTTGCAAGAAACTCCCCGACTTAATCTTCAAAGCATTACTCAACCAACTATGACCATCAGGATCAATCCTGTTAATTGGATTTCCGCCGACATACATGTAACGATTGAGACCATTAATCCCTTTGTCTGCACGATCATCTGCTTGGATGAATCTTCCTAAATAAGGATCATAATATCGTGATTTATAATAATATAATCCCGTATCTGAATCTAATATCTGGCCTGTGAATTTATAATGAAAAATATCAGGTCCGGTCGTTTCCGAGAGATTTATTTCTCCATAAGGAAGATAACTCACATTACTCACTCCACTCTGCCCAGGCCCTGTGACTTGGTTTCCATAACCGTCAGTAAGCATAGTTGTGGAGCCTAAATGGTCTCTTTGATAAAAATAGGCTCCGACCATTGGCGCTCCTAAGTTGAATGGATTTAAAGTGAAGGATTATATTAATCTGAATGAGAAATGTTACAAGGGGGAAGTCTCCCCCTCGCTTCAGACGCTATCGCGTCTTACGCTACCCCCTCGCCGGGGAATTATCTAGCTCGCGAACCCCCGGAGCCCAGATTAGTCTGATATTACTTAATATTTAAAGCTACATTTCATATTCTTTAAACGAATATTTTTCTATTTATTGCAACTTAGCAATGTTAAGTTTAAGACATTATTATATTCTTCGTTTGTCCAAATTCCATTTTCCTTTTCAGCAGCCAATAAAATGATTTGTTCTCCGCAATTCATTTCTCTTCCGGTATTGGAATCACATTTCGCAAAAAGCGAAATTATAATTAAGATCAAGGTCTTCCGTATCATTTAATACCTCTGTCAATTATTCAACAATGCCCATAATCTAATATCTCTGTAAAGATCATCTGATATATACTTATTGTAATATAGGAATAAAATAAAAGCACCAGTTTGCGGATATCCAAAATACCCTGCTGACAAATCGGCCTCTATTTCTTTCCCGCCACCAAAATATCTAAAAATCCCTCCGCCGTATCCATTATAAAATCCTTCCCTGGTTCTATTTTGAATAATATGCCGTCTCTCATGTAATATATGAGCATAGGTATCTTCTCCTGTCCGAAAAGACACTGTGTAACCATGAGTTTGAGCATAGTATTTCTTACTCATTATATTATTTGCATAGAATGAATTCCTAATGATAGCTCCTCCTGGCACCCTGTCTATAGTTGGCATGGGAGCACCAGCAAATGGATTTGCTACAGAACTTAATCCGTAATCCAATCCTGCGAAACCATAGCCGTAAGAAAATGCTACAGGATTATTCAAAAACTGTTTCCCATTCGTAGCTAATCCATAAGCCAAACCAGCAGATATCCACCCGACTGGCGTAATTGACATTGCCCCCACAAATTGAGCTGCGTTACCTAAACCTCTTTGAAATGAAGCAACTCTTCGCGAATTCACAAAAAGCGCCCGCTGCAAGAAACTCCCCGACTTAATCTTCAAAGCATTACTCAACCAACTATGACCATCAGGGTCAATCCTGTTAATTGGATTTCCGCCGACATACATGTAACGATTGAGACCATTGATTCCTTTGTCTGCACGATCATCTGCTTGGATGAATCTACCTAAATAAGGATCATAGTATCTCGATTTATAGTAATATAAACCTGTATCTGAATCCAATATCTGGCCTGTGAATTTATAATGGAAGATATCTGGACCAGTTGTTTCAGAAAGATTGATCTCACCATAAGGAAGATAACTCACATTACTCACTCCACTCTGCCCAGGCCCTGCAACTTGGTTTCCATAACCGTCAGTAAGCATTGTCGTCGAACCTAAATGGTCTTTTTGATAAAAATAGGCTCCGACCATTGGCGATCCTGAGTTATTAGCTTTTACTTTAAAAGAAGACGCTTCTTCTATATTCGTTTTTAAAGTAAACCAAGGAGCTTGATTTCCGTTCAATAATCCGTTACAATCTTGGAGCAAGCTAATCCCGAAAACCGAAATGAGTAGTATCGGAGTAGATAACCCAGCTATTCTTCTTTCTTTTAATATTTCGTTTCCTTTAAGTAAGAACGGATATGCTAAGTAAAGCAATCCTACGATAAACAAAATATATCCTAACCTAAATGCAATGGTAGGAATTCCACTTTGGAAGTATGCCGAATAAGCAAAGAATTTTTGGATCGGATAAGATAACCTATTCTGCCAAAACTTACCGCAATCAATAGCGACTCCGGAGCAAAGCTCAGTTTGATCGAACCAGCTTCCAGACGATGCAGAAGCTAAAGTCGAACTTTCATCTCGAGTTATCAATATTACATTCGAGCGAGTAATCTGAGTTAAGATTTCTCCGCCCAATCCTTTGATATAGGCTGTATGCTTTTCATCTCCGCTTGTAGGCTTCTCGATCTCGTAATAATCGCCAATATTATAATTTGTTACAGCAGTCGTTAGATTTTCCGTTTTAACTCGATTTCCGGAATAATCATATGTATATTTAAGATTTGTTCCGTTTGCTGAATTATATTCTTTGAGTTTTCCGAATGAATCGTAAATCAATATATCTCCGTTACGAGAGATCATATTTCCAGAATTGTCGTACGTATAGCTAGATGCGTTTTGCACGGTTGCAGCAGTTGTCACTGAGTGCGGATGACTGGAATCTCCATATGTAAAGTTTACATCTCCTTTTTGAGTGAGATTTCCACCTGTGCTATAACTATAATTTTGAGTCCCGTAACTTCCTTGAGCGGTAAGAACTCGGTTATGCAAATCGTATGTGTATGTTTGATTTCGACTCGTATTCTGATTGTCTGTTTGTTGGGCGATATTCCCTGAACCATCGTATTGGTAAGAGATTGATTGCAGAATACTTCCATCGTCTTTTTTTGCAGATAAAGATACCGTTTGGAAATTAGAAGGATCTAATTTTAGATCAGTTACTACTCCATTGCCTGTCGTTCTTCGGAATACCGGATTTCCATCTACAAAGATTGGGCCTTCATATCCAGCGACGTGTATACCACTCGGCCCATCTGAGCTATCTAATGTTACATTCTCCAGATTTCCATTTAGAGAATAACTTTGATGAACTACAGAACCATCCGGATATGTAACGGAAGTCATTCTTCCTAAGGAATCATATTCCATTTCCGTAATAAGTAGATATCCATCGATTGTCTTTGTTTGACGGACTGGTTTTCCTTGAATATTATAGGAAATTTCAGTAATTCCGGAGCTATCCGTTATTTTTGTGACCCTTCCCTTTCCTAAAGTACCACTATCGTATTCGTTTCCGATAGGTGCTTCTACTCCGTTTGTTTGAGTAGAAGTAATCCTGCCGATTGAATCATAGGAGAATGTAATCGTTTTATTTCTCGCATCTGTTTGGCTAGAAACCCTACCTAAAGTGTCATATGTATAGCTGATCGTTCCGGAGCTTGGGTCGGCGACACTGGCTCTTCTTCCAGCTAAATCATATACGAAATTTGTGATGAGTCCAGCCGGGTCAGTGATCTGAGAAGGCTGTCCATTCGGGGAATAGTTTGTCAAAACTGTCTTCCCATTATCCGTTTTGGAAATCACCTGTCCGAGTTCATTCTTAGTCTCGCTAAATGTTTTCACTATGTTATCCGGAGCAGAAACGGACGTATTCGTAACCAATCCTGAGTATGTGATCGTTGTTGTAGTAACTCCCTTTGAATCTGTAGATAAGGTCCCAGTGGAACGGTAGTCTTGATCTTCGTATTTATACTCCGTCCAAAATGGCGAAGTATTACTGAAATACGTATTTGACTTTTTAAAAATTAAACCTGTTTGGTAATTATATAAAGAATCCGTTATCAATGTAATTCCGGAGACGGCAGTATCCGAAACAGTTCTAAGCACATTTCCTAATGGATCGGAATATTCCATTACCTTAGTTTCTATGCCACTTGTTGTGTCTCGGATCGTTTTTGAAACCGATTGCGTATTCGAAAGGTTTGCTAAATCGAATTTACCTGTATTCACATATTCGTAAGATTCATTCCAGCTTGAGTTTCCTGGATAAGTTATCGAAATCAATCGCCCAAAAGTATCGTAAGCTTTAGAAGTCACTCCACCGTTCTGATCGATTTTGGAAATTTCTAACCCAGAATTAAAATCATAATTTGTAGTCTCCTGGTGACCTAAGGCATTCGTCTTTGTAACTGGAAAAGAGTGTATAATCGTATCATATGCTATGTTTGAGGTCGCGCCAGAAGCATCCGCAATCGTTATCGGATTTCCAAATGTATCATACGTATAATTTGTAATTTGTTCTGCGGAAGTTCCCAAAAATTTAGTTACACTTTGTATTGTATCTCCTGTATAAACTACCTTTTGATCCTGTACTAGAACACCATCCGTAAATTTCTTATTCCTGGTCGCTCTTCCGAATCGCCAAGAATTCAAATCGTGACTAAATTCTAAATTTGCGGAAATTATATGAGAACCGGCGACTTCTGTTTGATTCGTAGGAAACCCATATTGATCTAAAATATAGCTTGTGTTCGTCGATAGTTCAAGAGCTCCATTATGATAAGAACTTTTGGAAATATTTGTTGCGAAGGAAATTTCTGTTCCAAACGGGTTTGGAAATTGAAACCCGCTCGAAATAGTTTGCTGCATAAGATTTCCGGAAGCATTATAATTACTGAAAGAAGTTGGCACTCCTGCTAACCTATAATCCGCCTGATTAAATTCAGTAAACTTGTAAAATCCTGTTCCATTATCCTTTTCTTTAAAGCTAGCGAACCCAAGACTTCTTATTACTTCTCGAATACCTAAATAAAACCTGGAATTTTTATATTCAAAACTTTCCCCAATAGAAACTCCGGAACCTAAATCAGTTGTGATACTTGTTACCAAATGAGAATTGCTAGTGTCCGGAATATTTGGATAGTTCCCACTTCCCGGTTGAATTGCTCCAGGGTGTAGCTGTTTTGTAGTATATCCTACGGTCGTCGTTTGAACTCTATTCGTCACAGAGAGTAAATCATCCTCGCCAGAAACTTTTGGGTTTGTATTTCTTACGAATACATGCCCTTGAGTTTTATCCATCCAAAGCTTAATTAACAACACGTCTTTCGATCCATCGCCATTAACATCTTGGATGATAAATTGGCCCTGGTCTGCTTTATAAACGCCTCCTGTTGTCTGCTCTGTCAGATCGAATTGTCCAAATCCAAAATTGGCACTATAAGTTAAAGACCCTGCACCGTTCGAGAGATAACTTTCTACATTCTTATTTTCAGTATTATATAGAATTAAATCTTCTAATCCATCCGAGTTTACATCCGAAAAGTTGAACTGACTGGTTTTGGAAACACTTGTTGCATTTAAGGTACTTGTGACCTGGGCCGCAAAACCATGATTTGTGTTTAAAGATACTTTGATCTGGTTACCTACCATAGTAATAAAGTCTGGCAGACCATCACCGTTTACATCGCCGAAAAAGCTTCTTAAACGATCGGCACTAGTACCTAAATCATATTGCATTACTGTAGATGTTTGAGAAGTAAGATTAAAAGATGTAACGTCCAATCTAAACCGAATAGTTCCGTTTGTACTCGCATTCAAAGTGTTTAATTGATTCTGTAGACTAACTATTGTAGTATTTACAGGACCAATCGTATTCGCGAATACCAATTGCAGGTCGTTTAATAAGGTATTTGTAGAAGGGATTGGAGTGCCTGTCTTCGCCGCTTGTAATTGAGTGATATCTATATAATTTGGATCAGTTTGTTTACAATTGACATTCACCCCAGAACTATTCGGAACAGAAACAATTACTCCTCCCGAACCGGAATTTGCAATATAATAGCTGCAACCTTTCAAATAATAATCGATCAGAGAAGAAAAATCGGAATTAGATACGTTATTTGCTCCGGATGCCAAAATGGTATTCAAAATATCTTCTTTTGTATGAAACTCGTTAGTGATCGTTTCAGCTTGCTCGGTTGCAGCTTGAAGTTGATTACTTACGGTAGTGTATTGAGGATTTTGGCTATACTGAACTAAGCGTACATGTTCTGCTTTTCCGTCCGAGTCTAAGTCTATGAACTCATTTATAAAGTAATTAGAAGTACCTGTAATTTGAATCGCGTTTGAAAAACTTCCTTTCTGATTCAGGTAGATATTAAATTTTGTTCCATCGTAATGAATGAAATCCGCAAGATTGTCTGAGTTCATGTCCGCAAACCAATCAACCTGAGCCTTGTCTGGAATCATTCGTTTCGGATTTAAACTCGAATTTTCATAATAATAGGAATACGGCAGAAAAGCCTGCATGTTCTGACTTGCTGCGGGTATTGACACATTCGAAAAGCTAACTGGATTACTGAAACTATTCGATTGGGAGTAGATAACGCTTAACTTGCCCCCACTTTCATATGCAAAATCAGTTCTTCCATCTCCATCCAAATCCGTTGTTTGAAAAAAGGTATTATAATGAAGTGGAAGTATGGGACTTAAAAAACTTCCATTCGGATCTACAGCCCCATTCTGAACCTTCCAAGCTCTCAACTGAATACTATTCGAACTCTCAGAACCTACTATGCTCACGAAATCTAAAATGCCGTTCCCATCCAAATCCATAGGGGTCCAATTGGTAAGACCTGATGTTATACCTGAGGCGCAATAATTCGGACCACCCCAATTATTAAAATCCAAACAGAGGCTAGCTAGTATTGCAAAAAAGTTCGCATTACCTCCCCAGCAAGGTGCATAAGCTGCACAAAGACAGGCAGAAAACCCGTTATTGCAAGCATCCCGATCCGGTACTGGATATTTCATTGAATATTGAAGATAAGTAGCTAATCTTTTCTCCGTTGCTGTCGGCTGAGTAGGCAATGGGTTTCCGAAATAAAAATTCGCATACATTAGTAATGCACTCGGGACGAATAGATTAATTGTCGAAGTAGGTGTATTTAGATTCGTGTCAACTACTGGTTGAACTAAAAATCCATCGCTTCCATAATTAAATTCTAGATCATCATAACTTTCTGACCCAAAAATATTTGATTCGCTCCTTTTAAGCGAAGTAAGAATCTGCCTTCCGGTTGAAGCTCCACTTGAATATTCAAATTCATAATTCCGTAGCAAGCTTCCATCTGCATAAATCTCGATTTCTTCCAACTTTTTTGTCGTCTTTACAAAAGATCCGAAAACATAAGAAGGAGATGTATCCGTGCGTGAATCTGAATATTCGAATTTTATACTGCGATTCTGGTATTTGATTTCATTAGGATAATATTCGCCAGTAACGGTATCTTCTATATAAGCTATATCGTATCCATTTCCAAAAGGATCTCTAACCTGATTTAAAGCCCAGGTTCTGATCGCTCCATTTTTTCCCAGAGCCTCTATCCTTGAATCATTTGTTTTTCCATAGCTATAAACAATTCCATCTTTGTCAGTTCCTGTCCAAGAGCATGGACCTCCTCCACAAACTCCACTTGGAACAAAACGAACAAAAGACTCCTTACGGCTTTGATATCTAGTCTTATTGCCGGAAACATCTATCAGAGGTCCTACTAGGTCTGATAGAAATTTATCGTTTGCATCAAAATTAATTCCGAAGCTGGGATCTCTTGAGATTGAATAAATTCCGGAAAGATCCCAGCCCATTCCCAAAATTCCGTTCTTTCCTCCGGAAGCATATGAAAGTGATAAACTCGGAACGATTCCTTTTGTTCCTGGTGGAATTGAAATTTCCACATTGGATGTTAATGTTCCGTTAGCGCTTGCAGAAAGTTTAGGTAATGGCTGTGGAACCAAAGAACCTGTAAGATTTAAGAAAAACGACTTAATGGAAAAACCACTAAAAGTAATTAATATGAATAAGGGCAGGAAGACTAAAACAGTGACTTTTCTAAATTTTTCTTTCATATTTTTCTCTAAAACAATACAGACCCATAGATTCCTGAGTCTTTTTACAATATGTATAGGAAAAATACTGCAAAACTGAGTCAATGGATTTCAAAGAAAAAGAAAAAAATTAGCGTTATTCGATATTACATTATTGTAACAAACGTAGAATCATCCTTTTATTAGAATATGGTCCAAAGTAAAAAGATTATTCAAAAAGCTGCATAAACAAATTTCCCTGTTGCAGAATCAAAAATTAAATATTCTATTTTTGAAGCTTCAGTGACTAGAGCGTCTAAAAACTTAGTCACTTTATAGCCGCTAAAAATCTCAATAGCGAGAAACGTATCTAAAGTTTTTACTTTCTTCTCTCCGCAGTTTCGTAGTCCAATATTTATGAAAGAAATATTATTCACTCAACGAGCCGATACTCCTCATTGGGTCGGAGACGGCTTTCCAGCAAGATCCATTTTCAGCTATAGGGATATCGCCAAAGATATTTCTCCATTTTTATTAATGGATTATTTAGGCCCTGTCGAATTTGCTCCATCAAAATCGAATCATCGCCTCGGTGTTGGTGAACATCCTCACAGAGGTTTCGAAACAGTTTCGATCATCTATTCAGGCGAATTAGAGCATAGAGATTCTTCCGGCGGTGGTGGGGTCATTAGGGCCGGCGATGTTCAGTGGATGACTGCCGGCTCCGGACTGGTTCACGAGGAGTTTCATGGAAAGGAATTCTCCGAAAAAGGCGGAGAATTGCATGGTGTTCAAATTTGGGTCAACTTACCTAAAAAATTTAAAATGACCAAACCCAAATACCAAGGAATCAAAAAAGAAGATATTCCGGTTGTTCAACTTCCGAATGGAGCGGGAAATCTAAGAGTGATCGCTGGCGACTACGATGGAAAAAAAGGTCCAGCGTCGACTTTTACCCCAATCAATTTGTGGGATATTCATCTTAAGGCCGGTCGACTGGTTGAGTTCAAGGTTCCCGTCGGTCAAACAGCAGTTGTATTTGTGGCTCATGGACTTGTCGCAGTCAACGAAGCACAGTCCATTGGAGACGCGGAAATTGCGGTTTTAGAAAGAGAGAATGACACATTTACTCTTAAAGCCACTCAAGATGCGGAACTTATGTTTTTGGGAGGTGAAATAATCGATGAACCCATTCTAGGATATGGTCCGTTTGTAATGAACACGTCAGCCGAAATTGCGGAAGCTTTCCAAGATTATGAAAACGGAAAAATGGGTGTCCTCGGAAAACTAGAAGGTTCAGAATGAGAAGTGGATACTAAATGACTTCTACGCAAAGCACTGTCCAACTCCTGAGTGCAAAAGTAGAATCTTAGACAAAGAGATCAGCACTCGACCAGATCTGATTAGATGCTCTAAGTGTAGACATCTCACTGCGCTTATATGAAAAGCTGTGATTTCGCGCATTCTGCAATTTGGAAATAAGTCTGTATTGCTTCGGCGAGAGGCACGAAATTGCGCTTCGTAATATGCTTTACTACAAGCGATTGATCAGTAAATTCGGCTTTGCATTGGTAATGCTTCAAAGGATTTTTATGGCTTCTTATGAATACTACAAGAAAATTATTGGAGATATGCCTGTAATTGGAAATTTTCTTAAATGGTTGTATCTCCGATTATCTATATTTAGGAAATTTCCTGGATCAGCGTCTTATTGGGAATCCCGCTATCAGGAGGGAGGCAGTTCTGGTGCTGGATCTTATAATTTTTTAGCAGAGTTTAAAGCTGAAATCATTAACGCTTTTGTTCAAGAGAATAAAGTGCAAACAATAATCGAGTTTGGATGTGGCGACGGGAATCAATTAAAACTTGCTCAATACCCGAAATACATTGGGTTTGATATAAGCCCTTCGGCGATATCAATCTGTCGCGAACTATTTAAAAATGATAAAAATAAAAACTTTAAAGTATTGAACGATTATTCTAACGAAAAAGCTGAGTTGGTGCTTTCTCTGGACGTAATTTATCATCTGGTCGAAGATGAGGTATTTGAACAATACATTCGAAATATATTTAACGCTTCTGATAAGTACGTAATTATCTATTCCAGCAATGTGGACCTCCCACGGGAATTTCATGTTCGACATCGAAAGTTTAGCAAGTGGATCGAGGAGCATATTCCGGAATGGAATTTGGAAGAACATATTCCAAATCGATATCCATATCATGGAAATCATTGGAAAGGATCGTTGGCTGACTTTTTTATTTATAGGAAAAGAAAAAAATAATTACTAATTATAAAGGGCAACATATTTCCAACGGGGAAATATTCATCTGATAACTTTTTGAAAAAATGAACATTTTTTTAAAATTTGTTCCTTGGAGTTCCTCCCAAAACCTGCACAACTCCCACGTGTGAAAACCATATCTTAGATAAAGAGATCTCTACTATACCAGATGTGATTCGCTGTAGTAAATGCCATTCTCAACTATATCTGAATGAGTTTGCATTCATTAAAAATGCGGTTGCGATTCGAAGAAAAGAATCCCTACTCGAATAGTATCCGCATCTTCTTGCTAAAAATATAATGTTGCAAGAAGACCATATCATCCGGATTCGCATCAAAAAAATTCACACCTAATTGGTATTTGCCGGTTCCGATCTCCAGGAATCGAACCACTTCTCCTCTTAGGACTAAATTCCTTTCCGAAATAGGAATAAACATTTTAATAATATTGTGCTGCTTTAAATAATTGAAAGTCCTCTCATCTTCTATTTCGAATAGGAGTCCATTCATACTGATATCTAAAATTCTAGTTACAGCTTTTTCATTTCTAAAGTTTTCCTGACGGATATACACTTTAGTCAATGCGTAAGTTAGAATATCTCCTAATTCTTCTATATACAATGCTTGTTGCTGCACGATAGAGAATTTATCCATCGCTGTGGAGAATACTTTTACATAACCGATTGGGTCGTTGAACAATCGAATTGGAGTGACTATATAAGAGATTAAAAAGTTACGAACTTCTTCCTTTTGGAGTTCTCTGAAAAACTCATCTGCCTTTGCCTGTCCTCTAGTTTGGATCAAGTGTATATATTCATCTCGGAAATTATCTAAATAAGGATCTTTCTCCTCTCCTATATAACTTTTAATCAAAGAACAATCTGGAACATAGACGGGACGGTTATACTTTTTAATAAAGTCTCCGAAAAATCCTCCGTCTTTTCCCGGCCCAAAAAAAACGATCTCATAGTCTCTGGAAATCCCCAAAATATATTCGGTAACCATTAGGTTAATCAACTTAAGGCTGGGATTATCTTTTTTGATCTCCTTCATGAGATGGAAAAATCTTTGTTCTACGCTTAGATTTTTTCCTAATTCTCTTTCTCCTCCGCTCAAGGAACGATAAAGAATCACATAATTCATGAAAAGATCGTCTACCGCGACCCTTAGGTTTTTACGGAATGCGGCAGCTTGTAGTTCAGAAGGGATCTTGACCCTTACGTGGTCTTCCCAAAAATCCAGGAGTACCACTTCGAATTGATAAAGTATATTCAAGATTTCGAAACTGATTTTTGCTCTTAGTATTCCTTTTGGTTGTAGATAAGGAACGTATAGAACAAGAGTGTCTTCGCTGACTTCCTCGACAACCGAGGTAAGTTTCTCTCCTTCGTAATCGAACGGGAATTCTCTTTGATCCGCTTTCAAACTATAGAATAGGTGTTTAACTAGATTGATATCAGAGCCGATGATTGTTTCCCCAAACATCGTTTCTAAAATCGTAATCAATTCTTGGAGTGTATCCGATCGTCCTACAGCCATGGCGGTCCGGGTAAAATTCTCCCGTATCTTTATTTTCGACTTCGGGACTTTAGGAATCCAGTGCCACCTTTCAGAAATTAGAACATTCTCCTTTTTTTCTAAAATGAGACATATACGAGTATTTTCCGGAAGGAAATTGTTCGGGGGATTTTTATGCTTCTGCCGAAAAATAAACCATGGCAGAGAACAAGTCCGAACTGAATCCAGAACTTTTCGATATGATGCGCCGTGGACAACTTTCCGCGAATAAGATCCTTAACTTGATTTCACTTAGAGAACTTGTAGATAAATTCGCTTCCAAGCCGTTTTTGGAAGAAGAAAAACTCCAAGAGATCAAGGAACGCACTGGAGTGGAGCCGGACATTCTTACTTGGGGTGATTATTTCCAAACTGAGATCGCTTCCCGTTATTTTGATAAAGCTGACTCTGAATTTTCTAAGATCGTGGATACTATTCGTTTCGATCTAATCTCTGCTCATCTGATCTTTTCGGATAAACCTGATTATTTTGTGGACTCTGTTAGAGGCCAAGCTCTTGTTTCTAAGTCCATTGATAGCAGTTTTTGGACTTTAGAAGATGAAGAGAATGTTCATTTAGAAATTCTTTTAGATTATTATGACCAAATGGGTATCGGAGAAAAACCTCTTTCTATATCCGATAGAGTTTGGTATGAAAGTTTTGAATTAAAGCAGGAAGCTGTTTAATGGCATTAGTTGATTCAGAAACAGTAGAACTCTCTTCCGAATCTAGAATAGAAATTCTTTATCTGAATAATCCGGAAACCAAGAATTCCATGACTGTTGCCATGGGTCTGGAATTCCAGGCTCATATAGAAAAACTTAAAAAAAATCCACCTAGAGCCGTCGTCATCACCGGTAAGAACGATATTTTCTCTGCCGGTGGTAATTTCGAATTACTAAAATCTTTCGCTGAGAAATCTTTCGAACAAAACAAAAAAGAAATGTTCGAATTTTATAATCTATTCTTAAGCGTTAGAGATCTGAATGTTCCTGTGATCTGTGCGGCAAACGGTCATGCAATCGGTGCCGGCCTTTCTATCACTCTTGCTTGCGATCTTAGAGTTTTTGCAGATGAAGGAAAATACCAATTCAATTTTGTAAAATTAGGAATTCATCCAGGAATGGGATCCAGCTATCTTGCAAAAGAATTGTTCGGTATGGAAACTGCAAACCGTCTTTTATTCTTAGCCGAAACCGTAAGCGGTAAAGAAGCTCTTTCTTTAGGAATTTGTTATGATTCAGTTCCGAAAGCGGAAGTTCTTCAAAGAGCGACTGAAATTGCGATTTCTCTAAGTGAAAGTGCGCCTATGGCACTTAGCGAATTAAAGAAAAATATTTACGATCGTGAAAAACTGAATGCCGCTTTGCGCAAAGAAGCAGAATCTCAGGCTCTTAACTTCCTTTCCCAGGATTTCAGAGAAACGATTAAATCTATAGAAGAAAAAAGAAAACCTGTATTCAAAGGGCGTTGATCAAATCGCCATCTTTTCAGCGATATTGTATTGATGGTCTTTCTTACCTTAAGACTGACTATAAATTCTTTAATAATGGTTTTAATTCCAGAAGTATCTGTTCTTCAGGAATTGCCAAATCCAGTTTATCCACTTTTTTAGGAATTCTTCCAGAAGAAACATCATCTCCCAATGCTTTGATCTTAGCCAAGATAGCCTGATCTGTACAATTAGAGATAGAGATAATATTTGGGACTTCTTTTCCCCAAGAAAATTTAAGTCCAGGTGAATCTACGAAGAAGGACTCGGTAATCCCATCCCCTTCCTTGTCTATCATAGTGTAAACTGTGGAGTCTCCAGTAACTACTGTGACCTTCTTCCCTTTTAAAAAACGATCCACTTTGATCCGAGTATTTGTCATATCTCGGTTCCAAATATAATAATACAATTTATCTATCTGAGAATCTATCAGTCGGTCCACTGCGGTTTTAAAAAGTTGTCCGTATTTTTTCCCAACTTCTTCTTCTCCCCTCATGAGGCCATCTACTTCTCTTGGAGTTGTAGAATGAAGATAAAAATCCGGCAGTCCATTAGAATGATTCGTATAAAATATCTGTTCTTTTCTATCACCAGGATAAGGATTCGAATCTACGGATGTACTATGCAAAAAACCTAATAGGAATTTTTTCCTTTCTTGGGTTTTGGATTTCAATTCTTCGAATCTTCCTCTAAGAGAACTTGTTTTAGGAGAATCTTTTCCGTAAATACGTTCCGTTCTGGAATATTCCGCGTAGGCAGCCTTCTCCGCTGCATAAGATTTCAAAAGTTCATCATCATATTTTAATAAAAGATCGAACTCTTTATTCTTCTCTTCCGGTTCTGCAGAAGCTCCCGGACTAGCATTCGTTTTAGTTGTTTCCGCCTGGTTTGGTTCTGTTTTAGAAGAAGGTTTGGTTCTTTCCGATTCGGGTAATTTATAATATTCCTGTTCCAGATCTTTTAATCTGGTAAATTTATAAATTTTATTTAAATAATCCTTTTCCTTCTCCTTCACTTGGGCTGGATCATCGAATCCATCCTTTAAAAGAGTAAGTTGTCCTCTATCAATGATGAGTAACGTGGCTTCCGAAGTATCTCTGTTCAGATTTCTCTCAGGAAGAGCCTTACCTTCTTTGTCCACCAATTGTATATAATGAAATGCCACACGATCCGTGCGGAAATCGTTGATGTTTGTTACATCTGGAGAATTTTGCAGATCCGGAGCTGCGGATAATATGACCCCGGAGATCGAAAGAATAAAAACGACTAAGGTTGTACGTTTGGACCCGGACATATCCTTAATACTATCGGCTTTGAAAAGGGCCAAAACAACCCTTTCGTCCAGTTAATTTAGAGAGAAAACCGCTAATACGGAAGAAATCTTAGGACTATCTTGTATGGATAGAAGAGAGCAAATAACTTAAACCGGGCAGATCTCCCACTTCTCCACCTAACTTATATTCGATCCGATTCAGATCCGGATAATTTTCGAATAAGGTTTTTTCAGTAGCTAAAAATGCAGAAGACAATAGGCCTAATTTTTTACGCTCTATCTCTGCAGACTTTTGTTCTTCCGTCATTTGACTTGCGTAAGTATAGTCGATACGGAACTTCATGTCTGAAAGTAAATTTTCCAATGTGGACTTTCTCAAATCCAAGATGAGTAGATCTCCTCTTTTCCAAATAGAGATTACCGAGTCTTGTAAGTTAGGAAGTTTTTTCAGATTTCTATACTGAGCAGAAGCATTCGGAACAGTAGGATCGAAATAACTGGATTCTCCAGCTTCTCCCACTAATGTCAAAACATCATGTCTGAAATCCTCTCCAGTTAAGAGGACTTTTCTTTTTACCGGGAATACCTGGCCTTCTCCATCGGAACCGTATATTACGATTTCTTTTCTAGGATCGAGATTAGGCAGATCATATAATGTAAATGGGACGAGTAACTTTAACGGATTTTTTCCTGCGAGAATGAAACCGGTTAGGAATAATAATACGATGATCCAAGAATAAGTTAAGAATAATATTCGTTTGGATTCTTTGGAATCTGCGGCTCTGGTCGCCAATTCGAAAACCCAAGTATAGAAGGTATCCAAATGAGTGAGGAAGCGATTCCAAATTTCCTTAATCTTTTGCAAGTTCATACGCTCTCATACCTTCTAATATACTTTTGGCCAATTTCACTTGATGAGTTTTATCAGCCAATACCTCCGATTCTTTATTATGGGTGAGGTAACCCATTTCGACCAGAATGGCAGGCATCAAACTTCCCCTTAGCACGGAAAAGTCCGCTTTCTTCACTCCTCTAGACAATATCTTTGGACCAAGGTTTTTTTTCATCTCGGATTCGACACTTCTGGCGAGAAGACGGCTTCTTCTTTGGATCATGGAGGACATCATCCCGGCCTGGATCTTCCCGTAGGAGGTCCCAGCTTTTTTGCCCGAAATCCCATTTTCGAATAATGAGACTTCTCTTGCTGTTTCCGTGCTCGGGGTCTGGGATAAATAATACACTTCGAAACCGTTCACATCCGAAGAAATAGAAGCATTACAATGTAAACTTACGAATAAAACGGATCCGCCTTTTTGGATCTCTTTATTTGCGATCTCCGACCTTCTTTCTAATTCTATAAATGAATCATTGGACCTGGTCAGAATGACCCGAACTTCGGGATATACCTTATTCAGGAATTTTTTCAGGAAGCGAGCTACCTGGAGAGAGACTAATTTTTCTTGCATCCCTTTATCGGAAGAAGTCCCCGGATCTTTTCCTCCATGTCCCGCATCCACTATGATGGCGGAAAGTTTTAATCTTTCCGCTTTAGGCAATAGATCGAATATAAGCTCGTCTTCTTTAAATTCGTAACTTACATCTCCAGGTAATAAACGAACAAAGATCGCTTCTACCAAATCGGGAGGCAGTAAGAAATCCTTATCTTTATAGACGACTGGTAAATTCGTTTTTTCTAAACTACCATTGATTGCATAAAAGGAGGCTCCGATCCTAAATCGGATCTCACCGGAGGCATGGGAAATCGAGCCTACTAATGTAGCAGACTCGAATTTGGATTGTAAACCCGGGATCTTTTTATGGATCTCTTCGAAGGAAACGTATCCGTTCTTGCCGATAGTTTGTATCCTGGACTCGGCAAAAACAGGCGCGCTAAAGAGTAGAAAGAATCCTAACCCCCAAAGAAGGATTTGATCCTTGTCCAAATTGATCCCTTCTTCTTGTCTGAAGATCTTTTAGAATCGTTTATATCGAATAAGTTACGTTTGCTCTTATCGTAATTCGATTTTTGTTTTTTATTCTCGTGGTTTTGATGATTTGGAGAATGTTGTTTTTGGAAATCGGAACGTTGTTTTCCTTTCTTCTGGTTCTGGTTTTTCGGGCCTCTATCTTTACGAGCACCATTGGAACCGAATACGCTGTCCGCTTTTTGTAAAAACTCTTGGGCTTCTTGGATAGCAGCTTCCGGTCTTTTTTTATGACCGCCGTGTTGCTGCTTGCCGCCTGGTTTTGAATCTCTGTTGAAATCTTTTTTGCGATCTCCAGATTCTTTGTTCCAGGTTTTTTCCCCTCTTTGATTCCCACCGCTACCGTTACGTTGGAAATCGCCTCTTTGTTTTTTAGGACCTCTGTCGCCTCTTCCTTGGTTTCTGTTCCCGTTTCTTTCGACAGGAGCATTATCAAATGCATCCCCACCTACAAAAACTTGGAACTCACCGGAAGGGAATGTAAGTGCTTCTTCGTGAACCGGTAGAACGTCTATCTTTTGTTTCAGATATTTTTCTATCTTCTCCAATTCAACATAATCGGATTCGGAGCAGAAGCTAATGGATTTACCCACTCTTCCTGCTCTTGCAGTTCTTCCGATCCTATGCACATAGTTCTCAGTGTCCTGGGGAAGATCGAAATTGAAAACTACTTCGATATTCTCTACGTCGATACCTCGGCTTGCAACATCGGTCGCCACCATAAACTTGAACTTTCCGGATTTAAAATCCCTCATCAGTCTAAGTCTTTTTTTCTGATCTAGGTCGGAAGAAATTCCAGTGATCGGAATTCCGTACTTTCTAAGAGAATAAACTATTTTAGGAATATTCGCTTTAAAATTTGTGAATATAATTCCTTGTCCTTCCAGTTCTTCTGCGAGAATGGAGTTCACCATATATGGTAATTTCTCCTCTCTTCCCAAATGAACCAGCTTCTGATCAATTCTTTCAGTGATGAGTTTATCAGGGTTGATCTGTATCTCAACCGGCTCGTTCATAAAACGATATGCAAGACGCATAACTTCGACGGAGAGAGTTGCAGAAAAAAGTAAAGTTTGCTTTCTATTCTTACATTTATGAAGAAGCCAACGTATATCGTAGATGAAACCCATGTCCAACATACGATCCGCTTCATCCAAAATGAAGAACTCAACCTTTTCTAGATCAGCGCTTCCGCTTCTTGCGAGGTCTATCAATCTTCCTGGAGTTGCAACGATAAGACCGTTAAGTCCGTTTAGATCTCTGTTCTGGACTTTATAATCAGTACCACCGATGATCGGCACAACTCTATAGTCCGTATGTTTCAGTAACTTTTCGGCTTCTTCCGAAATTTGGATCACTAACTCTCTTGTAGGAGCAAGGATCAAAGTACTGACTCCTTGTATTCCTCTCGTCAAGATGGAGTGAATTGTAGGCACCAAGAATGCCACTGTCTTTCCGGTTCCTGTTTGTGCTAAACCGGTAACATCCCTTCCTTCCATTCCGGGAGGGATTGCTTTTTCTTGTATAGGAGTGAGCTCGGTAAATCCTGCTTCTTGGATTGCTTTTTGCAGGTTAGGCTCTAGATTTAATTCTTCGAATTTCATATTTTTTTAATCGCGATTGAGTGGAATGTGTCGGCGTAGCAGGAGAGGTTTGCGAAGCGAACAAAGAGCCGATGTGTCAGGTATTTGCCTTTCCATCCCTTATCTCTATTAGGGTGGTATGACATTGGTTTCCTATATACCGTGACGAGACCGTACATTTTCAACATTTTTTTAAGAGAATCGGGTGAGTAATCCCAAAAATGGTCCGACGGATGAGTACGAAACCATTCTTCAGGATTGGTTTGAAAAGAAGGTCCATTCAATGAAGGAAGACCTAAGAATAATAGCCCACCCGGCTTTAACAATTTATTGATCCTTTCTAAAACAAGTTCCGCATTCGGAAAATGTTCTATTACAAAAAACGCACAGACCGCATCGAAAGTTTCTTTGGGAAAAATAGAATCATCCAAGAACGAACCGGAGACAACATCCAAACCTAATTTGTTTTTGGAGTATTCCGCTTCTGTGGAAGAAAGTTCCAGACCTTTAACTTTGTATCCTTTCTTCTCCGCTTCGGATAAGAAGAAGCCAGCGGCAGATCCTATTTCGAAAAGAGTTTTACCTTTCGGATCTTGGAATGCGCTCATCATTTCTAAACGTGCCTTGGCTAAATTTCTAAGCTGAGGTTCGTCCTCATAGTAGGTCTTTTTGTACTGATTCTTGTATTCTTCCTGAAAGTAGGAATCTTCGTAATCCCTTTCCTTTGCCAATTTATAGAAATGGACCCCCGTGCGACGGCATACCATATAGGCTTCCGGATATTCTGGATGAGGTTCCAATTCGAGTATTGAGGACATGCTTGCCTACAAGAAGCTTGTCATAAAGTCTTCCATACGTAAAGGAAAATCCCCGGGCCTGGAACGAAATACGTGCTTGAAAAAACGAGAAACCATCCAGGAATAGAAGAGAAACGGGAAAAGGAAGCCCTCATAGAATGAGCATACTCGAAAAAATCAAATCCCTTGGGTTGGAACTCCCACCTGCGCCTAAGGCGATTGCAGCTTATATACCTGCCATACAAACAGGAAATCTGGTATTCACTTCCGGCCAATTACCCTTGAAAGACGGCAAACTTATGCTTACTGGAACCCTTGGGGCCGGACTTTCTATAGATGATGTAAAGGCTGCCACAGAACAAGCTGCGTTGAACGGACTCGCAGCGATCGCAGGAGTGATCGGAGATTTGGATAAAATAAAGAGTATCGTAAAAATCGGAGTATTTGTGGCTTCCAACCCTGATTTTACGGAACAACATCTGGTCGCGAATCATGCATCCAATCTACTCTTAAGTATTTTTGGAGAAGCAGGACGTCATGCACGCTTTGCAGTGGGAAATTCTGCTCTTCCATTAGGAGCTCCGGTAGAAGTGGAAATGACGGTTTCTTTAGGATGATCAAAAACCTTCTTAGAGATCTAAGTCTCGCGTTGCCTGCCACATCCGTAGTTTTAAACGGATGGAAAAGATTTCTTTCCCAACTTTTAGGAAGATTTATAGAATTCTATTCCGAAAAAAGTGGAAAAGAAAAGTTAATCTTCGTTTTAGCATTGCTGCAGTTATTTTTCAGCTTAGGAAGTTGGATCAATTACTCCATCAATTTAGGTGTAGAATCGGGGCAGGATCTGATTTCCAAACTGGGTAGCTTTTTCGGAATAGAACCTAATCGTAACGGTTTGGAAGAAGTGAATGTAAGAACCGCAGCCAATATATTTTTCATCATCCCTTGTTTTTTAACGTTTTTTTTCGGCGGTTTCTGGAGAAGTGAGTGGGTGGGCAAAACAATCGTTATCCTCCAAGGATTTTCAGGGACACTATTACTCCTTGGGATCTTATTGCCGGATGTATTCTTTGTAAGTTTTATAAGGGACCAGGACTATTATTATAATTTTAACTTTTATGCATTCTGTTCTTTATGGGCATTCACAACGGCTTCTTCCCTAACATTATGGAATTCTAAACTTTAAGTTGATCTGATGGATACTTTTGATTGGGACTCCATCAGATATCCTTTATTTCTCACATTAAAGGTAACATTTTTTTCTACATTCTTCGCTGCTTTACTCGGGATATTTTTCGCATACTGGATGTCCAAACTTAGATTTTTCGGAAGGGCATTTGCAGATGCAATTCTAACTCTGCCAATGGTTCTTCCCCCTACTGTTCTCGGGTATTATCTATTGGTAATATTCGGTAAAAAAGGACTGCTCGGGCATTTTCTTATAGAACAATTCCATTATTCTATATTATTCAATTTGCATGGAGCAGTTTTAGCTTCTACAATTGTTTCCTTCCCCTTAGTTTATAGATCCGCAAAAGCAACTTTTGAAGATCTAGATCCTGAATATGAAGAGATCGCCCTCACCCTAGGAAAATCTAAATGGGAAACTTTTTTAACCGTGATACTTCCACTTTCCTGGAGAGGAATTTTAGCAGGTTCCATGATGGCTTACGCAAGAGGAATGGGAGAATTTGGCGCCACATTAATGATCGCAGGAAATATTCCTGAAAAAACACAAACCATTGCGCTTGCAATTTATGATTCTGTTCAATCCGGAAAAGACGAATTTTCTTTGGTTCTTGTATTCGTAGCATCCATTACTTGTGTATTGGTATTGACAGTTTCCGGGATCTTACTTAAAAAATCTCATTGGTAAGGAATTATTAAACGAATGATCAAAAGATTATATATTTTACTCCCTGTTTTACTTCTACTCATCCAATCCCCTTCTTACACACAAGAGAAGGAAAAAGAGATCACAATCTCTGCAGCATCCAGCTTGACCGATGTTTTGAAAGAACTCGGAACCACATTCAAACAAAAAACAGGGATCAAGGCAGTATTCAATTTCGGATCTTCCGGAAGTTTATACCAACAAATAGAAAAAGGTGCTCCGGTAGATGTTTTTATCTCAGCAGATCAGGACATAGTAGATAAAGGGATTAAAGCGGAAGTTTTAGAATCCTCTACAAAAACGATCTTACTCAAAAATACTTTAGTTCTAATCCAACCCAAGGCAAGCGAACTCAAGATCAAAAAATTGGAAGATCTACAATTGCCCGAGATCAAAAGAATCGCGATTGGAAATCCAAGTTCTGTTCCGGCAGGGAAATATGCGGAAGAAGTTCTTACCAAGAATAACTTAAACATTTCCTTAAAAGAAAAATTTATCCCGGCAGAAAACGTAAGGCAAGTTTTAGACTATGTAGGAAGAGAAGAAGTAGAAGTTGGATTTGTATACATCACAGATGCAGCAATCGCAGAATCCAAAGTTAAGATAGCACTTACATTAAGTGGACACAAACCGATCTTATACCCGGGAATTTTAGTAACCGGGACCAAAAATTCAGAAGAAGCAAAATCTTTCTTGGAATTCTTAAAAAAATCTCCAGAAGCAAAAGAAACATTTATAAAATATAAGTTTATACTTCCTTAATGTCTTTAACGGTAGACATCCGAAAAAAACTCTCCGACGGAAATCGAAAATTCGAATTGGATGTCCAGTTTGAATTTTCGGGAGAATTTCAGGTATTATACGGTCCTTCCGGAGCAGGAAAAAGTCTCACCTTACGAGCATTAGCCGGTCTTTTAAAGCCTGATTCCGGGCATATATCTTTTGCAGACGCTGTCTATTTTGATTCTTCTTCCAAAAAATATATCCCGCCCCAAAAAAGAAATCTAGGCTATGTTCCCCAAAGTTATGGACTGTTTCCTCATCTAACTGTCAGAAAGAATATAGAATTCGGATTAAACAAAATCTTTCAAACCACGAAAAAAAAAGACAAGGAAACAGTTTCTTATCTGATGAATTTATTCGAGATAGAAGAAACTTCCGAAAGTTATCCTAAACATCTTTCAGGTGGGCAAAAACAAAGAGTGGCGATCGCAAGAGCACTTGCAAGAGATCCTAAAATTTTACTTTTAGATGAACCGTTTGCGGCACTTCATACGGATCTAAGACAAAAGATGAGAGAAGAATTAAAAAGTTTAAGGCATAAGATCAGAATGCCAATTCTTCTGATCTCACATGACCCCAAGGATCTGGAATATTTCGGGACTAGTGCCCTTTATATGGAAGACGGTAGGATAATTAGTAACCGTTCTTAGTAATCGAAAATCCCAAGATCCATTTTAGCTTCTTCGGAAGCCATTGCTCTTGGGTCCCATTTAGGAGTCCAAACTACCTCAACATCCACTGAGTTGATACCTTCCACTCTAAGAGCGTTATCTTCGATATCCTTTTTCATTTGAGGGCCGGCAGGACAAGCCATAGAAGTATAAGTCATTTCTATTTTGGCTTTATCACCTTCTACCTGGATCTTATAGATCAGACCTAACTCCGCCACGGAGATACCTATCTCTGGATCTTCTACCCTATGGATCTCAGCATAGACCCTTTTTTCGATCTCTTGAGTTGGTTGTTCTAATAATTGCATCTAACTATTAGTCTATCTAAACAACGACTCTGTGTAAAGAATTTTAAGAACTCTTTTATTTTCCTTCAGAACGGATTTAAGAATGGAGAAATTAAACCAATGATCAAGATCAACCAGTTCGGGACCTTTAAGAAAACCATCAAAGAGAACAACGAGCAGAATATAAAAAGATCATAAGCGGAGTAAACGGAAGAAGTGAATACAGGGGTACAGAATGCGGACAATAAAATTCCTAATGCACAAAACTGGATCGCATCTATCACGGTCCTCATCTTCGGATAATTTCTTATTTTTTCCCAAAGAGGAAAAAATCCAAACACCAAAAGAAAAGAAGGAAGAAATACGAAAGCAGTAGAAAGAATAGCTCCACCGTAACCTGAGATCATATAACCTAGGTAAGAAGCAAATGTAAACAAAGGACCAGGCATCGCTTGAGCTGCCCCATACCCTGCTAAAAATTCTTCTTTTCCGAGCCAACCTTGTCTTACTACTTCGTTCTCCAATAAAGGAAGGACCACATGCCCTCCTCCAAAAACCAAAGCACCTGATCTATAAAATGAATCAGAGATCGCAAAGGACAGCAAACCGGAGAATGATTTTAATAAGGGTAATAAAAAAAGAAGAAGGAAGAAAAAACCTAAAGACCAGAATGCGATCTTTTTCGGAACGGAGAAGGAAACTGAAACATAAGGAAGATCAGTTTCTTCTTTAAATAGAAAAAATCCGATCCCGGCCCCTATCAAAATCACGATCAATTGGGTAAATGCACCTGAAAATACTAAGGTAATCAGTGCGGAGCCGATGACCATATAGATCTTATATGTATGGTCTTTGGAATTTTTCCACATGGTCAAGATCGCATGAGCCACAACTGCAGCAGCTACCAATTTTAAACCGTGTACCCATTTTAGATCCGGAACTATATTCGATTTTAATAAAATTCCAAAACCGACCATCAATAGAATGGAAGGAAGTGTAAATCCGAACCAAGCAATACATCCTGCTTTCCAACCAGAACGAAGAGTTCCAATACAGATCCCCAATTGGCTGCTCGCAGGACCAGGAAGAAATTGGCAAACCGCCAATAATTCCTTATAAACTTCTTCCGAGATCCATTTTTTGCGAATTACGAATTCTTGATAGAAATAAGCTAAATGCGCAGTAGGGCCGCCGAAAGAGATCAGACCTAATTTTAAAAAAGTAAAAAATACTTCTTTCATCCGAAAACACTATTTAAGCCCTGCGTGTCGACTCCGCAAGACCTTTCGGAAAATTTAATCCTCTACGGGGATCCAAATTTCTAATCCACCCATTCCTGTGACTGGATTGAATTCTTTACCATACCTTTCTAAGTTTGCACCTTCGAAAGGTTTTACTCCGGAATCAGGAAACCATTTGCCTGCTGCAGCAAATGTAGCTCTGATCCCGGCAATATGACCCTTATGAGTAAACACGGCATACTTCTGAGCAGGGATTTTTAATACCTGGAACTCTTTAGGTAACCCGGAAGAATTTGAAACTTCTACTCCGCACATATAATCGAAGTTACCTTCTGCATCGAAATTATAACAAACTCCGTAAGCAGCGTCTCCGACCTGAGAAGGAATATTTCCCAAATATACTCCGAAACTTTGCCATTGATTTGGAATTCCTGCCGGCATTTGACAATCGTAATGTTGTACAGTGCCCGCAAAAAGTCTAGGCGGGATAGTTTCGAATCTGGGTGGATCGATTTTAGGAATTGGTTCTGCGTTCAAGGTGATAGCCTCCACTAAGTTCACATTACCAAGATGACCCTGGGACTTGAGTTGTTCAGGAGTGATCGAAAACTGATCTCTAAAAGCTCTAGTAAATGCTTCGTGAGATCCGTAACCAATATCCAAAGCAAGATCTAAAATATTGGATCCTTTTTCCGCCAATATCTTTGCAGCCTCGCTCAGACGTCGTCCTCTTAGATATCTCATCAAAGAAACTCCCATAGTCAGAGAGAAGGTTCGTGTTAGATGAAAGGGAGAAACCCCTGCATTCTTTGCTACATCTTCTAGAGAAATATTTTCTTTAGAATGACCTTCGATAAACCAGAGAGCCTTTTGAACGAAATCCATTACAGTCCTTGGTACTGTTTCCAGTATCCTAAACTTTATCTTTTACTCTTGCTTGATAGTTCTTGCGATCTGAAAATTTTTTTATTTTTTGGGATATAATTTAAAACCCAACTTTTTAGCCACCGATCTAAATTTTTCATCCATAGAACATAGGATCAATTCGTCCGAAATGGACTTTCTGATATGTAATGCAGTGGCCAAATGAGCTGCATCCAAGGATTTAAGTTCCAGAACTTCTTTATTCTTCTTGATCTCCGTTCGAATATCATCATCCAGATTTTTTAAATTGATTTGAGAAATAAATTCGCCCAGGAACCCTTCTGCATCTTTGAACCAATTTTTAGGTAAATGTTTGGCTTCTTTAGAATAAGTAAAATGTAAACTTCTGAAACTTTCTATCTCAAGCAGGATAGAACCGAACTTGAGATCCGATCTGTTGAAATAATCTAAATGGTCTTCATATCCGACTTCTGCATAAAGAATATTTAATAGAAGACTCGTATCTATATATAAGACCATTTAATCCCTGTCTGCTTGGTAAGCCTCCCTCCAAGCTGTAGAGACTCTGGTTTTGACTTCAGCGTTTAATAGAATGGATTTCGGAATATTGATTCCTTTTGGAGCTTTTGCAGGGATGATAGAGTTCGCGTTAGCTGCTTCTTTGAGATAGAGTTGTGTGCGATCAGATTTTGGATCTACTTTTTTGATCTCTGCAATAGGCTGATTTCTATCCAAAATGAGAACAGTTTCCCCACCTCTTACAAAATCCAGAAAACTGCTCAGATTATTTTTAAGATCTTTGATCCCTACTGCTCTCATACCAAAATTGTAGCTACCGGGGCCACCTCTGTCAAGTCCTTTTGGCCAAATTTACTACTTCCCGATCGCCTTTTCTAAAGTGTTCCAGGCAAGCGTTGCACATTTAATACGCGCCGGAATCTTCTTTACCGCTTCCATGGATTCTAGATCTTCATATTCTTCCGGAAAATTCGGGACCTTATCTTCTAAAAGCATTCCTTTAAATTCTTGGATCAATAATTTTGCTTCCGAGATAGTTTTACCGTAAAGACAATCTGTGAGCATAGAAGCGGATGCTTGAGAAATAGAGCAGCCCTTCCCCACAAAACTGATCTCAGAGATTATATCTCCGTTCAGTTTCAGGAATAATTCTACTTCGTCACCACAGAGAGGATTCACTCCTTCTTGATGAAGATCGGAGTGTTCCATCTTTCCATGATGTCTCGGATTTTGGTAATGATCGAGTAGTACTTCTTGGTAAAGACTATCGCTTAAGGACACGGCCGAAAATCTCCTTCACTTTCTTTAGACCTACCAAAAGAGAATCTACGTCTTCTTTGGTATTATAAAGATAGAAAGAAGCACGGCAGGTGCCTGCGATTCCTTTGAAGTCCATAAACGGTTGAGCGCAATGATGCCCCACACGGATAGCAATTCCCTCTTCGTCCAGAATGGAACCTACATCATGAGGGTGTACTCCAGGGAAATTGAAGGAGATCACTCCACCTCTTTTGTTTAGATCGTTTGTTCCGTACAGTTCTAAACCGCCGAAGTCTTCCAATCGATCTAAAGCATATTGTAGGAGTTCCAACTCATGATTTCTGATCTCTTGCATTCCAACAGATTCAAGATATTCTAAAGCTGCTCCAAATCCGATAACTCCGGAAATATTAGGAGTTCCCGCTTCTAATCTTGCAGGAAGATCCGCATAAGTGGATTTATCCTTCCAAACCTTGGAGATCATATCCCCTCCTCCCATCCAAGGAGGCATTGTGTCTAAGATCTCTTCCTTAGCGTAGAGAATTCCCACACCAGTAGGCCCGAGCATCTTATGAGCGGAGAATGCATAAAAATCAAAATCTTCTTTCTGAACGTTTGTCGGAAGATGGCAGATGCCTTGGGCTCCGTCTATCAACACTTTCGCTCCGACTTCCCTTGCTCTACGGATAATAGCGGAAAGATCGTGAATTGTGCCGGTGACATTGGACATCTGAGCAAGAGCGACTAACTTTACTCTTTCAGTGATGATCTCATCCAAATTACTAAGATCCAAAGTGGAATCTTGGTTAAGAGGAATAAATTTTAAGACTGCTTGTTTTTCCTGGGCTAACATCTGCCAAGGAACCAAATTAGAATGGTGTTCTAATTCTGTGAGAACGATCTCATCACCTTCATGGATATTAGTGCGTCCCCAAGATTGAGCGACTAGGTTGATGGATTCAGTGGTATTGCGAGTAAATATGACTACCTTGGCGCAGGCAGCTCCGATAAATCTGGATGTTCTGATACGAGCCATCTCATATTTTTCAGTGGCCTTTTGGGAAAGATAATACACTCCACGGTGAATGTTTGCATTCTCCGCTTCATAATATTTACGGATAGTATCTATAACAGACTTAGGCTTTTGAGAACTGGCAGCACTGTCCAGAAACACCAAGGGCTTGCCGTTCATCTGTGTAGATAGAATCGGAAAATCTCTGCGTATCTTTTCGAGATCAAAACTCAAAACTTTTGCTCTCCTCGGTTCCCCATGTCAATCCTCCAACTCTACTTCGACTTCGTCACCCACGATTCTAGTCTTATAGACTGGCAAATCTTCCACTGCAGGCATACAAAGTACCTTTCCGGTACGGATATTAAACTTTGCGGAATGTCTTGGACAAACGATTACGTCCCCTTCCAAATCTCCCGTCGAAATATCCTCACCGTCATGGGTACAAAGATCTGCGAATGCACAAACTTCGTCCCCCAGTCTAGTCAACCCTACCCTATGGTAACGGGTTTCTGCAACGAATACCTCGCCTTCTTTCAAATCGGAAAGTTTAGCTAGTTTCTGAAATTCACCCATTACTCGCCCAACATCCTAGATTCTATCATAGAGGATAATTCTTCGCGAACAGTTTCGGACGGAAACTCTCGAACTACTTCGTTTAAAAATCCTTCTACGATCATTTTGCGGGCTTCTTCTTCAGAGATACCCCTGGAAGCTAAATAGAATAATTGCTCTTCGTCTATTTCTCCGACCGTGGCTCCGTGTTCACATTTAACACTGTCAGCGAATACTTCTAACTTAGGAATGGATTCCGCTCTTGCAGTCCTGTCTAGTAGAAGGTTATTATTGATCTGGATCGCACCCACATCTTTGCAATGAGAAGGAATATGAAGATTACCCGTAAAAACATGATGGGCCTTTTCTCTTACAACCGTACGATACAAAATAGAACTTTGGGCATGACTTTCTGAATGAAGAATTCGGACTTCAGTGTCTTGGAATTCCCTGGCCTTTAAAGGAGAAAGTCCCACATAACGTGTCCAACATCCTTTTCCGACAACATTCGTATCATAGAATGTTTTGCCTTTGTATCCGCCCCAAGAAGCAAGGCTCGCATGGAATTTGGAATCCTTCTCTTGTATTCCGTAGGTCGCTCTGAAATGAAAAGTTGAATCTCCCAAATTTTCCAAACTAGAATATTGAAAATCCCCATTAGGAGGAGTAAGAAGAATAGTAACTCCACTCATTAATACCAAATCTTTCTGATCGGGAGATTCCCATCTTTCTAGAAAATTGGATTTTGCTCCCGGAAAAGCATCCACGATCAGAAGTGGGAGAATGATATTCCCATCTTTACATTCTATCTTGATCTCGGGATAAGAAGAAGGATCAGAACCAAGTTGCACGTAATATGCATGAGTGAATCTGGAAAATACAAAAAGTGGGAACCATTCTTTAGAATAGAATGAAACCGCCGGTTCGACTTTTTTCAGGACTTCTGAAAGTTTTTCAGGGGGAAGATCTTGTAATCTAGTAACCTTTGCGTTTCCAGAAACAGTTACGGAAGAGTCAGGACAAACTTTTGTATATTCTGAAATTTTAAAATTAGAAAGACTGATCTTTCTCCAAGATTCTAAGGAAGAATCCGGAAATATCGCGGAGTTCAGAAGTTTCTCGGCGTTAGTACGGAATTCGGTAAGAATGGATGGCTCCTTCTTCTCCTTGATATATTCCGAAATTGATTCCGCCAAAAGCATCCCTTTAATTCGCTCCGTTTAGGATCCAATCATATCCTTTTTCTTCCAACTCAAGAGCGAGTTCCCTTCCGCCGGTTTTCAAGATCTTACCTTGTGCAAACACGTGAACAAAATCAGGAGTCACGTAATTCAACATTCTTTGATAATGTGTGATCAGAAGAATGGATCTTTCCGCGGATTTGTTTTTAGTGATACCTTCGCTAATAATTCTAAGTGCGTCTATATCCAAACCGGAATCAGTTTCGTCTAGAACTGAAAGTTTAGGTTTGAGAAGAGTCATTTGAAGGATCTCGTTCCTTTTTTTCTCTCCACCGGAAAAACCGTCATTCACGTATCTTCCGATCCAAGTATCAGGAACTTCTAATAAAGCAGTGGCTTCTTTTAGCTCTTTTCGGAATTCTTTTACGGGCAGATCCTTGCCTCGGACCGATTTTAAGATGGTACGTAAAAAATTTCCGATCGTTACACCGGGGATACTGGTCGGATATTGGAAGCAAAGAAAGATGCCGGCTCTTGCTCTTTCGTCCGTAGGTTTTTCAAGAAGGGATTCTCCCCTGAAAAGTATATCCCCTGAGATCACCTTATATTTAGGGTGACCCATAATGACATTTGATAAGGTACTTTTTCCGGATCCGTTAGGACCCATGATGGCATGGACTTCTCCCTCGTTGATAGTGAGGTCGACTCCTTTCAGGATTTCCTGAACTTCACCGGATTCGGTTTCCACTCCGGCGCGAAGATTTAAAATTTTGAGTAGTTCCGCCACGTATAGGACCCCTGCCTAGGACTATGTTTTTATGCCTGAGGCGGAGATCAATAGGAAAGATGTTTGGAAGCCGGGACTTCAGTAGGATTCCCAGTCCAGGCGGAGAATGAGAACGTGATTCTCTCCCAGATTCAGGGTGAATAAGACATATTGACGTTTGGTTTCTATATCATGGAAAGGTTCAGTAAACCCGGAAACTCTGCTGGAATGGTAGGTTTCTGCCTTATGACGGATAAAGAAAGGTTTCCAAGCATAGTTATTCCCTACTTCGGTCAGCAATCTTGTCCAAGGAAGATCGTAAGCTTCTCTTTTGAAAGTAGGAGTCACCTGATAACCGTGCATATCAGTGACTAAAACGGAAGTTGTCTCCAAAGGAAGTCTATCCAGAATTCCATTCAATGCATCCGTCATCTTTTCTTCGGAAGAAGTTTCCAGATCTTTGAATAAATCCACGAACTGATCCAAGAAGGATTGTTCTTTTCTGAGATTTTCCAGAATTTCCAAGAACCTAAGTCCTGAAAATTTTTCGAGAGAAGTTTTTAGAGTTTTATTAAAACGTTTTTTGTCCTGAAAATCCAATGCAGGACGAGAGAAATAAAAACCTTGCAGAAGATTCGCACCCATGGATAGAGCAAGATATAATTCTTCTTCGTTTTCTACACCTTCGAATAGAAGTTGAGAACCGAGCCTTTGGGACATTTCAGAAATTGCAGAGAGTACATTTTTGAAAGAGCGTCTATTCAAACTCTCTCTCATAATTTTTATGTCCACTTTCATAATATCCGGATGGATATAACCGATCCTTTCCAAATTGGAAAAACCGACCCCAAGATCATCCACTGCGATCTTGATCCCTCTTTCTCTAAAAAGGCTTACTATATATAAAAGTTTTTCAATATTCCCTTCGAACTTATCTTCCGTGATCTCTAAAACTAGATCGTTAGGGTTAATATCGTATTTGTCTATAAGATGAAGAATATGAAGACGTTTGATATCCAACACTTCTCCCGTGTAGACCATGGAGAGAAAGTTCGGCATCATGTTCAGGAAAATTTTAGTCTTAAGACCTGTTTCCTTTACATGTTTGATCGCTTTTTCACGAATGATACGGTCAATATGAACTAAACGGACGGTATCCGTATCCGGATTATGAAAATGATAACCTAGAGAATGATATTGATTTGATTCGGGAGAAAATACTCTGCCCAAAACCTCGTAACCTATAATATTACGATTACCGACGTCTAAGATCGGCTGGTAATGAGGGGTATAATAACCTTCTCCCAGAGATAGAATTTGTTGAGACTCGTATTCGGCGAGCATGCAGATTCCTTCACTACTAGAATCCGGTTGAAGTATACACACAAGCATATTTCCCTGAAACGGCCTTAGGAATGAAGACGAAAGCTTGGAAAATTCCCCTTTTTTTCTTATTCTTTTTCTACATTATGGCAAATTATTTGTTTTCTTTTGTTACAAAGCCCCGTCCCAAACGGGTTTTTGTTCAGGAAAAAAAGGCGACTAATCGCCATTAGATGAATATCTCATGAAAGAACATTTAGGCTCCATTCTTCATCCTTCCACACTAGAACCTTTGTTTGGAAAATATTTCGGTCCTGTGCAAATCGATAATTCCAAAGAATACAATGCAGGATTTTTTTCCAAATTTAGATCCGTAGACTCAGTGCTCGTAGATATTTTGGGAGAAAAAATCTTTTTAGAACTTAGGATCTACTCGACCAAATTCAAATCGGGGGCAAATCTTTTGCTCTGGAATAGAGAGACCGGGAATCTGCAAGAGGTCTCTCTTATAGAGAATGGAACTTCTTCTTTTATCCACCAAGGAAGTTTTAAGAACGGTTATTGGAGTTTTACCAAATCGGATAAAAGATTTAATTTCAGATTGGATGATAATATCCGCCAAGGTTATACACATTCTGCGATTTGGGAAAAAAATCTGAACTTCCAATTGGACGCTCTCACCTACACCGGAGAAAAAAATAAGACGTGGTTCACTCAAATTTCACCTTCCGGCAAGGATTGGATTTTTAAGAACCATTCTCCCGACTTAAGGGTAGAAGGACAACTTTCCTGGAATGATCTATCCGTTTCCTTAGAAAATGGACTTTTGTCTTATACGGTTTTTAAGGGATATAGCTCCGAAGCTTACCCTTTAGAAAATCGGATCTATCTGAATATTTCTGCAAAGAAGAAAGTCCATCTTTATCTGGAAGATGAGATCCTAATTTGGACCAATGGAGAAGTACTGAACTTAGGTGAACCGGTCTGGACAAACCAAGGAAAGAAGAAAATCCTAAAAGATCAAAATTCCAAATTGGAGTTAGAATTAGAACCTGAGGTAGAGGCAAGCTTCCCTCGTCCAAAAAATTTAGGAAAAGAGAAATTTATAAAAACATTATATACCGTTTCAGGCTGGATAAAAACCAAGACGAAGAAGGAAAAGATAACAAACGGAATTGCTCTTTTAGAGAGGCAGTAGGAATTTCACGCGAAGGCGCTAAGTTTAAAAGGTTTTTAAAGTATCATAAGAAAAATTCGCTTATAAAAACTATAATACCTTCTCTACTTTGCGTCTTAGTGTGAAAAAATTTCTAAAAATAAATTAAGAAGCGATTAGAAGATCTAAAACGGTTTTGCCGTCCATCTCTCCAGTGATCGGATTCATGGCTCTTTCCGGGTGAGGCATCATACCTGCCACTCTGAAATCCGGAGAACAGATCCCGGCGATATCATCCAAACTTCCGTTAGGATTATCTCCTGCGTAAAGGAATAGAATGCGACCCTCTTCCTTTAATTGTTTGCGGATCTCGGCAGAAGCGAAATAACATCCGTCTCCATGAGCAACCGGAACTCTTAAGATCTTATCATCAGCTAAACTGCCGCTGATCTTATTCGAGTTAGAAGCTTTTTTAAGACCGATGGTCCTACAAACATACTTTAGGTTTCTATTACGTATTAATGCGCCTGGAAGATAACCGGCTTCCGCTAAAATCTGGAATCCATTACAAATTCCGAATAGTTTTCCACCACGATCAGTATGTTCTTTTACCGATTTCATTACCGGGGAAAAAGGAGCCATTGCTCCTGATCTAAGATAATCTCCGTAGGAAAATCCTCCCGGAAGAATAACCAGATCGTATTTTTCGGAGAATTGGTCTTTATGCCAGACCTTGTCTACTTTCGCAGAATAGAATTCTGAAAGGACTCTTACGATATCATTATCACAATTAGAACCTGGAAAAGTGACTACCGCTGCTTTCATTCCGTTACGATCTCCGAACGATAAGTTTCAATCACATGATTTACTAAAAGTTTTTCGCAAAGATTTGCAACTGTCTTCTTTGCAGTTTCGAGATCTGGAGAATCCAATTTGACCTCGATGTATTTTCCAACCCGAACATCTTGGACAGCCTTTTCGCCCAATTCATGTAGAGTGGATTTTACTGTGTTCCCTTGAGGATCGAGAACTGATTCTTTTAGAGTTACATTGATTCTTGCGATAAACATTTTAATAGTCGGTCCTGTATTTCCTTATATGCCGCTTGCAATTCCACAATCAGGCTTCCCGGTAGATCCGGTGCCGGAGGAACTTTATTCCAACCGGATTTTTCCAGATAATTCCTTAAGATCTGTTTGTCCATGCTGGGCGGAGTGGTCCCGATAACATAGGACTCCTGAGCCCAATACCTGGAAGAATCCGGAGTCAAAATTTCGTCGATCAAGATGACCTTATCTTCCGAAATCCCGAATTCGAATTTGGTATCGCAGAGCAAAATCCCGGCCCCTGCTACCAGTTCAGCGGCCCTGGTATAGAGGGAAATCGATTTTTCCTTTAAAATAGAGAAGAGTTCGGATCCGATCTCGTTTTTCATTCTATCTTCGGAGATGTTCTCGTCATGGCCTGTATCGTTTTTGATCGCAGGAGTAAAAGCAGGCTCAGGCAGTTTTTCGGATTCTTTCAAACCTGGAGGAAGTTTTTTAAAAGCAAGAGTGCCATCTTGTTTGTATTCCTTCCAACCGGATCCGGAAAGATAACCGCGGACCACACATTCGAAGTCGATCCGTTTGCATTTTTTAACAAGAACAGAACGATCCTTTAAATCAGGATGATCTTTAAATGGAGAAGGGAACTTAGAAACATCAGTCTCTATGATATGATTCGGAATGTCCTTAAAGTAGGAGAACCATTCTGCGGAGATCTTATTTAAAACTTTTCCTTTACCAGGAACGATCTGGCGGAACACAACATCGAATGCGGAAACTCGATCTGTGGAAGATAATATCAGGGAATTTCCTAAATCGTATACGTCTCTGACTTTGCCAATATATGAAGGTTTTGGGAGTTCACTCATCCTTGGATAACCATGAGAGCGATATCATCGTCGTGGGTCATGTTCCCTGAATGTGCCAATATTCTTTCCAACGAGAAATTCAGTATATCTTCCTTGGATTCAACGGCTTCTTTTAGGATCTTCTTCAGACTTTCTTCGCCCAAAATATTATAGTTCTCATCCGTTATTTCAGTGGCACCATCCGTGTAAAGTAATAGAGAAACACCTTTTTCCAAGACTACAGATCTAAATTCGTCTTCTGTCCCAAGTTCTATCGGAATGATTAGAGGTCCCATACCAGGCAACTCTTCGACGTTACCTTTATTGTACAATAGCGGAGGAGGATGACCTCCATTCGCATATTCAAATTTGCCTTTTTTATCCAGAATACCGTAGAAGAATGTGATAGAAAAATCTTCCGGTAAGATCTTCTCCAATTGTTGGCGGAGAGTTTTTACTTTTTCGATAAGAGTATTACTTCTTCCTAAATTGGAAACCTGCATCTTTACCATCGCGGAAAGAAGCGCCGCAGAAGGTCCATGACCGGAACAATCCGCGATAAACACATGAAGTTTATCTTCTTCTATCCATGCGTCTATAAAATCTCCGCCAATCTGCATCAAAGGATGGAAGACCGAATTCACTCTGTAGCCGTTCCACTCCAATTGTTTTTCAGGTACAAGTTCCTGTTGTACCCTTCTTGCCATCACCAATTCTTTTTCGTACTTTTTCTTTTGGTGTAAAAGTTCGTCCTGAAGATTTTTGATCCGGATAAAAGCTCTGATCTTTGCGACTAATTCTTTAGGTTGGAAAGGTTTATGAAGAAAGTCGTCTCCACCATGAGTGATCGCTTCGTCGAATCCCAACTCTCTATTATAAGCTGTGATGAATAAAATAGGAAGAAGGTTGAATCTATCTATCTCTCTTAGTTCTTTACAGAAAGAAAATCCGTCCTGACCGGGCATACTCACATCTAAAAGAAGTACATCCACCTGATTGGTCGCGAGAAGTGTGCGCGCCTCTTCCGTATTCATCGCAGTTAAAACTTGGAAGCCCAGAGGTTTTAAAGTATGAACTAAAAGTTTGAGATTGATATCCGAATCATCGACCGCAAGGATAGAATAGTCGGAATAATTCAATTGGCTCTCTTGCTTCTCTCTATCCACGATCCGTCCCTATCATTACAAAATTCGTATTTTATAAAATTGAGTGAATTTTTCAATCCAACAATTCTTCTCTCACCGCTTTGATCTTATCCAAACGATAAACTATTCTGTATAAGATCAAAAAAAGTATATGGTATGCCAAAATCCCCAGCCAAAAAGAGATCCTCATATCGGGATCCATTCCCTTTTTTCCCAATACGGAAGAAGGGTGATTTCCAGGATTGTCCATCCAGCGAATTGCTCCCCAGGTTAAGATAGCATTCACACTGCAGAACAAACTTAAAAAAGCGGAGAAGATATACTTTTTAGTTTGGTCCAGAACCAAAAACCGCAATAAGAAATAAGCCACAAGACTTAGAACTAAAACAAAAAAAGAATTTAAGCGAGCATCCGTACTGTCCCAAGGAGTTCCCCAAGCAAGGTAAGCCCAGATCGGTCCTGAAAACAGAACACCGATCGCAAACAAAAGCGAGATCTTATTTGCAGAAAGTGAAAGTGTGTCCCAGGTCTTATTCTTAGTTACCAAGTAAGCAACCGCACAAACGGAAGAAATTCCGGGACCATACAAAGCCACCCAGGCAACAGGCACATGGAAATAAAAAATTCTGTGAGAGATCCCCTGCTCTAAGATCACATTCGGGTAGTATAAACCCAGAAGCACTGCAAACGGAAAAATCGATAAAAACAAAAGAGAGAGTATCCAGTCCCAGGCGGGATGCAGGAGGCGAATATTCATACGCTTGGAAGTGTGCAGGTATCCGCAAATTGTATCAACAAGAATCCTATTCGTCGGAAGTCATTTCTACCAGAAGTGCCCCCATGGAACCGTAAAAAAAAGCAAATGCCAAAATTAGAACAAATGAACCCACCAAGGCGGAAAAAGGTTGGGAGATAAATTTTCTCTCAGCTTCCATTCCATACAAAAATACCGGAATAGAAAGAGGCACTAGTAATAGCGGAAGTAGTATCTCTTTGAGGCGAGAAGATAAACTAATATGGGAAAGACAAACTCCCAAAAAAGAAAGGCATAATAGACCGGGAAAGAAAAATACGATTTGTCTCCCAAATTCGTTTATGTCTGCAGGAAATGCAGAAAACATGAGAGCAAAAAGTCCCATCAAATAAATTGCCGCCGCAGACAAAGCTATAAATACTAAAATCGATTTAGAAAAATATAAAACCCAAGGAGAAATAAAAAGCCGACTCGCAGTTCCACCACCCGCTTCTCTTTCTTCCCAGGTGAATTGGCCGACTAATACGAATGAAGCGACAAACAGAATGGCCCATTTTAAACCGATGAGAGCGACCAGATCTATTTTGCCGTTTCTTTCTAAAGCATAATGGAATAAAAACACCATCGCGGAAACTAAAACGAGTAAGGACAAAATTCCATTACTCGCTTTTCCTAATAGCCGGAACTCTTTTCGGACCAGAGCTAAGATCGCTTTCATTTGGAATTTTCTCCCAATTCCAAAAGTCTGGACTTTGTATTTAAGCTAAAATTAGGATCGTGGGTTACCATGATGATGGAAGAAGAATCTAATACATTCTCCAAGACTAATCTTGCTTTGGATTCTCCCTCGCTGTCTAAAGCAGTCAGAGGTTCGTCTAAAAGATAAAGATCTACGTTAGGCAAAAGAGCACGCACTAGCGCTGCTTTCTGTTTCATTCCACGAGAAAAAGAAGAAACAGGGTCCTTTCTTCTTTGCCAAAGACGAAAATCTTTTAACCAAGAGACGATCTGATCTTCAGGGCGACAATCACCCGCGATACCTCTGAAATATTCCAGATTTTCTTCTAAACTAAGAGTGGTGTATAAACCCAAATCATGGCCCAGGTAAGAAAGTTTAGCGGATTTGGAAGAAGGGAATTTGATCTGGTCCTTGAATTTATCGTGTTGCAGAATAGACTTGAGTAATGTAGTCTTTCCGGAGCCGTTCATTCCTCTCACAAATAAAACCTCGTTCGGAAAAACGGAAAAGGAAACGTTCTTTAAAACCGATTTTCGTCCGATACTGTACGATAGGTTAGAACATTCCAATACTGGAATCGATGTTTGTAATGGGACCAATGAGGACAATTTCCCTTTTAAAAGAGTATTTACAAGGCATAAATTTTGCAAAGTCACTCTGCATATTCTTATTATTGATCTTTCCCAATATAACATTTGCACAATTCAAGATTGGGGACTCTGAATACGCAGGAATACTCTGGGGAGAAAATGATTTTTTAGATCCTGAGTTTTACCAAGACGGAAGCCTTGCAAGATCGGAGCAGGACTTTATAGTAGCAGCGGGCAGACATTGGAAAGGCGCTCCTCCCCCGTCCAAAGCAAGTTTCGAATACGAAGGAAAACAAATCACCAATAGCGGGATCTTCAATAACGAAGCAGTAGGATTATTACAGTCGGCAGATCCTAAAAAAAGGGAGAAGGCAATCTCGATGTTAGAAGCAGGGATGAGATTCGATCCTTCCTTCTTCGCATTTAGATATAATTTAGGAAGAGCTTATCATATAGAAAAAAAATACCAGAAAGCGATCTTTCAATACGAATATGCAATCGCAGAAGTCCCTAAATATTATAGAACCTATATGCATTTAGGAGTTCTTTACGAACTTCTGAACGAACAAATACAAGCAGTCATATATTATAAAAAAGCGGTCGAGTTGAATCAGTTCCAAACTGAGGCACTTGTACTTCTAGCAGAACATTATATCCGAACGGATCTTAAAAATAGGGCCCAAATTTATATTAAAAAAGCATTAACCATAGATCAGAATAGCCCCGACGCCAAGCTAGGACTCGCACGTTTAGAGATCATGGGCGGAAGGGATTACTACGCCTATAAGATATTCCGGAACACCGACCTTTACGACGACCAAGGGAAGAAGAGACCTTATAATAAAAAATTTCATTTTTATTTCGCGGAAACCGCTAGTAAGATCGGCGATTATGTCACGGCTGCAAAGGAATATGACGAGTTGTTAAAATACCCCAATGACCCTTTCTTTACTGAATTCTCACTAAAAATAATAGAAAGAAGAAGGGACCTGGCAAAAAGATTCGCGGAGATCAAGGCCGCGGACGAGGAAGCCGAGAAGGAAGGGCAATAACCCAAAACCGAAAAAGACTTGGCAAACCAAAAGAATTCGTCCAATCTTACGGACGGAGGATCCAATGAAAAACCAAACCAGGCTTTTCGCTTTGGCGACCCTCTTCTTCTTCGTTCCACTATTGGCCCAACAAAAACAAAAGGTCAACGAGGCGGACGTATTTCAGGACGAAACCAGCGAGTACACCAAGTCCCTTAAAAAAATCATCGTAGGTCTGGAAGCAACGATCAACGAAAGATTAAAAGACTTGGAGCGCAAACACGATATCCTCGTGGTCCTGATGCCGAAGTATGAGAAACGCCAAACCATTGTCACGGAAGACATTCCTTTCCAAGTTCAGGACGGTTACGAGAGCAATTTGTTCAAGTACATTACCTTCCAGTTCAATAGCGGAAAGGTATCCGATATCACTTTAGCATCCGAAAGTAAAAGGATCTACTATGAGGTGATGTTCGAGAATAAAAAAATAGTCTTCAAACCGACAGATTTAAAATCGAGCGAGGTTACTCACGAAGTTTTCGAAAAAACGGAAGTGACCAGACTCAACGAGATGTCTCTCGAAAACCAGATCAAAGCTCTCAGATTGTTAGAAGCAAGTCTTCGTTCTTCCATTTACAGGATAGACATTCTATTAGCTTTGTATAAGGACAAAAAAGACCGCAAAAACTTGTATCATATAGAGTTCTAAAAAACTCTTTCGATCTAGTTTTGTTGAAACCCCGGGGTGAATACCTTGGGGTTTTTTATTTGAAGAAGTTCCGTTCAAGCAGGATCAACTCAATGCGCTAACAGAATTAGAATTTAAAGATTCCATTTCAATAATACGAGAACAGAACTTATTTGCAGATTTAATATTATGAGTTACCCAAAGAATTGTAACTCCTTCTTTCTTATTCAGGTCCGAGAGAGCCTGCAAAACCTGATGATTCAATATTGGATCTAAAGCGGAAGTAGCTTCATCTAAACATAAAATTTTAGGACGGCATAGAAGTGCGCGAAGAAGAGAAAATCTCTGAAGTTCTCCTCCTGAAAAAAAAGAAGGAAGACGATTTCTATCCTTACCTTCTAAACCCAAGATAGGGATCCATTTTTCTAATAAAGACTCATATAAGTTTTCTTCTTTGAATAATTGAAGAGGCTCTCTTAAACTTTTTTCCAAGGTCCAAATCGGATTAAAACCTAAAACAGGATCCTGGAAAACAGGTTGGATCCATCTGGCTGGGATTTCTTTTTTGGATTTTCCGAAAAGTCGAATGTTTCCTGTTTTTTTCCAAGAAGAAGGAATAGGAAGGTCTAATAATAGTCGCAAGAGTGTGGACTTTCCGGAACCGGAACGGCCCAAAATTCCGAGAAATTCTCCTGCTTCTACTTTTAGATTCACCCTGGATAAGTACGTTCTTTCGGAAGAAGATAGGGAAACTTCTTCCATAACGATGATAGTTTCTTTTTTCTCGGACACGGATACCGGTTTAGTGCTTGCTTAGAATTCTGACAACTAATCCCTTAAAGACATGAGTTTGAAAATTACGGAAGTAGGACCAAGAGATGGACTCCAAAATGAAAAATCGGAAGTCCCAACACAGGATAAATTAGCTTATATCCAAAAGCTCGTCGCAGCAGGCCTAAAACATATAGAAGCAACTTCCTTCGTAAGAAAAGAAAACATTCCTCAACTCGGAGATGCAAAAGAACTCTCCGCCTCCTTGGATCTGAAAGGAGATGTTCATTTTAGCGCACTCACTCCTAATTTAAAAGGATACCAGGCTGCAATCTCTTCCGGATTTAAAGAAGTAGCAGTATTTACCGCTGCCTCCGAATCATTCACCAAAAAAAACATCAATCGAACCATCCAAGAGTCCATAGACGGATTTAAAGAAATTTTTGCGGAAGCAAAGAAAGATGGAGTACTAGTTAGAGGTTATGTTTCTACGGTGATCGATTGCCCTTATGAAGGAAAAATTGATCCGAAAAAAGTTTTAGAAGTTTCTAAAATACTTTTAGACCAAGGCGCTTACGAAATTTCCCTGGGAGAAACAATTGGCACTGCGGTTCCTGCAGAAGTAGATAAATTGCTTAACACTCTTTTAAAAGAAATACCTACAGATAAATTGGCAGGACATTTTCACGATACATACGGAATGGCGATCTCCAATGTACAAAAATCATATGAATTAGGAATTCGATCCTTCGACTCTTCTTCGGGAGGACTAGGAGGTTGTCCTTATGCAAAAGGTGCTTCCGGAAACCTGGCCACAGAGGACTTAGTCTATTTCTTCCATAAGTCCGGGATCCAAACAGGTATAGATCTTTCTAAATTATTGGAAGCTTCTGCATTTATGGAAGGTATCTTGCAGAGAAAATTAGCTTCTCGTTCCTATATCGCATTAAAAGCAAAAGCGGCTTCCTAAGTAGATATCGCTAAGAGCGAAATATGCCTTCTTCTACCCCACCCAAAGAGAAAAACCTTAAGAAAAGTTTTGATCTTTTATATAAGAACTATACCAAACCGGAATTCTTAGATTCTGATCCATTATTTTTATGTTATCTATATGATTCTCCCGAAGACAGAGAATTTGTAGGACTTCTATCCGCGTTATTTGCGTATGGAAATGTAACTGCAATCCGAGGATTTCTCGCAAGGCTTTTGGAGCCTATGGGTAAAAATCCAAAACAATATTTACTCAATCATGGAACCAAGATCTGGAAAAATAAATTAGGACCTTATCGTTTCCAAAAAGAAAAGGACATTCTATTATTCTTACAAGCGATCCGGTTGGCTTATTTGGAAATTGAAAAATCGGGAGAGAAGTTTTTAGAATCTTGGTTTAGTCCAACCAATCCTAAAGATACAGGTTTAGAAAAAAGGATCTCAGGTTTTCAATCCAGGCTCTCTGAAATTTTAAACCAATTAGATCCTGGTTGGAAGTCCTACGGGTTAGGTTTTTTGATCGGACTTGGAAATCCTAAATCCGCACATAAACGTTATTGTATGTTCTTAAGATGGATGGTTCGTAAAGAAGAACCGGATCTTGGTTTATACAAACAGATCAAAACCTCAGAGTTATTATTTCCTTTAGATACTCATATCAATCGTCTTTCTAATATTTTAGGAATTACGGAAAGAAGGACTTCCGATTTTAAAAAATCCAGAGAAGTCACAGATTATTTCCAAAAGTTTTATCCGGAAGATCCGTTGAGAATGGATTTTGCTCTTTGTAGGCTTGGAATTTTGCGTAAATGTAAAAGCGCCTATATAGCAGAGCTATGTGAGTCTTGCGATCTGAAAGAGGTTTGTAAGATTTATGGGAAAAAAAAGAAGTGAGTGGTACCGCCACGGAGAATTGAACTCCGGTTACCAGGATGAAAACCTGGTGTCCTAACCACTAGACGATGGCGGCGTTTTAATTAGTTCAGCTTGAGTCGTTTGGGATTCGAACCCAAGACCCTCTCATTAAAAGTGAGATGCTCTACCAGCTGAGCTAACGACTCGAACGTAAGAACACGATATTTTTCGGCCCTCTCTGGTCAAACGAATTTCATATAGTTTTTTACTAGTTTGGAGAAGTTTCCAAACGCAAAAAATTCAGGAAAAACTTTCGTTTGTTCTAGAATCCGGAAGCGATTGTATCCTTTCTGTCCGGTCCTGTGGAGATCAAATCTATACGAACTCCTATCAGCTTTTCCAAAGCTCGGATATAATCCTTACAAGCGGAAGGAAGTTTGTCGAACTCTCCGATCCCGGTGATGTCCGTTTTCCAACCAGGGAATTCTTCGTAGATCACCTTTACTTGGTCTAGTCCCTGAGAAGGGAAACAATCCAGCTTTTTGCCGTTCCTTTCGTAAGCTACTGCCACAGGAATTTTATCATAAGCAGAAAGAACATCTATCTTAGTAAGTGCAATGGATGTAAGTCCGTTGATACGAACTGCATGTCTTAGGACTTCCGTATCAAACCAACCGCAGCGTCTTGGTCTACCTGTGGTTGCGCCATATTCCGCGCCTAAAGTTCTGAGTCTTTCTCCCTCTTCCCCGTGAAGTTCTGTAGGGAAAGGACCTTCTCCCACTCTTGTGGTATAAGCTTTTGTGATTCCGATCACACTTTTTAAATGATGGAATGCAATTCCAGAACCAATGAATGCTCCGCCGGTAGTTGGATTGGAGCTAGTTACATAAGGATAAGTACCAAAATCAACGTCCAGCCCTGTTCCTTGCGCACCTTCTAACAGTATTTTTTTGCCTGCTTTTAATTGGGACTCCAAGTAATAAGGAGTGTTGATGATATTCTTTTGGATCTTAGAATAGAATTTTTTTACATTCTCTAAAATCTCTTTGGCGGAGAGTTCTTCTCCATCATAAAGTTTTACAAGTTCTCTATTCTTCTCATCTACTAGATGTTGTAGTCTGGTTTCGAAATCGCTTTCTCTAAGATCTCCGACTCTAAGTCCGATTCTCATCATTTTATCTGCGTAACAGATACCGATCCCTTTTTTAGTGGTTCCGATCTTACGATCCGGAGTGCAGGAACTTTCTCTAGCAGAATCGATCAATCCGTGGAATGGGAAAAGAAGATGGCAGGCATCACTGATCAGAAGTTTTTCATACACTGGAAATCCTTCTGCCTGTAGTTTATCACATTCTTCAATGAAGAATGTTGGATCTAAAACGACTCCGTTACCAATCACACAAACTGTTTGGTCGTAGATGATACCGGACGGCACCAAATGAAAAACGTATTTTTTACCGTGAACCACCACTGTATGTCCAGCATTGGCTCCGCCTTGGTAACGTACTATGATATCCGTATCTTTGGAAAGGTAATCGATTACTTTTGCTTTCCCTTCGTCACCCCATTGGGTTCCGACCACTAATGTTGCGGGCATGGATTATTCCTTAATTCCTGTTTCTTTTGTATCTGATTTAAATTTAATATTTTCTTTAATTACATTGAGTAATGAATCAACTGCTGCTTTGATATTCTCTGGCTTGTCATTTGCATTCCCCAATACCGCTTCTAATGCATCTACATTGATTGCAAATCCACAGGCGTCTTTTTGGGTTCCGGAGAATAGTTCATACAGATGATCATAAGCTCCTCCGGTTAGAACTGGTTCTGAACTTCCGGATACGTAACCTTGGAAAACGAACCCGGTATAATATTCCAAATCCGGAATAAGAGTATAATCCGAACAAAATTCCAAACCGGGAGTTTTGCCGAGTGAACCTATAATTTCGCCCGTTTCGGAAATGATCTTTTGGAAAGAATCAGAAAGTCCTAAAGAGGCAAACTTCTTACCTAGATCTTCCTTATGAGAAACAAATCCCAAACATAAAGATTCTAATACCGGGAAAATCCTGGAGGCGTTTCTGTTTTCCAGAAAACGTCGGATCTCCGGAAGATTCTTTCTATATAATAAAAACGATAATTGCCTTTTTTCGGATCTGGAAAGTTCCAAGGACTCCAGAACAGAATGAAAGACTCCAACGTTGCCGAGCACTACGGTCAATGGCGAACGCAGTTTAATTCCGGAGAATAATCCGGAAATCTCTTTCAAAATTCCTAAAATAGCTGGAGCACCCGAGCCGCCTATATGCTCTGCACCTACTTGCAAGATCTCTTTTCTAGATCCGCTCTTTCTACCGTAGTCTCTGAAAATTTTTCCCTGATAAAAGATACGTTGGTTTTCTTTGCGGTGCGCAAAACCGGCCATACCTTTTACAGCCTGAACAGTCAAATCCGCGCTAGGAGAGATCTCATTTCCATCAGAATCCCTGAATCTATATAAAGCGGAGGAGTCTTCTGCTGACATGGTAAGCAAAAAAGAAGAAGAATAATCAAAAGAAGGTAAAAATACCTCAGAGTATTTGAATTCTTTGAGCTTGGAACTGAGGGAATTTAGAAGTTCCCTTCTTTCCGAACTCTCGTTCGGTCCAAAAAAATGAAATCCGTCCGGGATCCATTTTTTCTCGCTAAACTCTGGAGGATTATGTGTCATCTGTTCTGTACGAAAAGCCCCAAAGAACAGTTCCTTTTGGCTAGGGTAGAATTCAAATCGTTTTTCCCAAAAAATAGAATGACAATAAGCCTTCCAAGGATAGAAAGTATTCTCCGGAAATCGCGTATCCAACCTTAAAGTTCGAGCTCTAAGCACCGAAACCAGATTAACCGCAAGACCTTAAACAGAGACGTAGCATGGCAGAAAAAGAACAATCCGTCGGAAGATGGCAGAAGGAATTCTTCGAGAACATTCACCTATTCAAAAGATCAGGGATGAGCGAAGAAGAAGCTAAAAAGATACTTCAGAAATTTCTTTATCTTTGTTCAGTAACCCCAATGCCTCCGGTCATGGATGTTTTTAAAGATCCATCTTCTTTGGAAAGAATAGGTGTGTACACCCCTCCTGAAAAGAAAGCCCGCGAATTCATGATCGAATTCCTTTCTCCTATCATGAAATTTTTTACCGTAGAAGGTATCGAAAACTTAGCCGCAGTAAAACCACTGATCGGAAAATACCCGGTCACCTTGATCTCCAATCACCTGAGCCATTTGGACGCCCCTGCAATCTTCCAACTTCTATACCATGCTTCTCCTGAAGGTAGAGAAGTAGCGGAACAATTAGTATTCATCGCAGGACGTTTGGCGTACGAGCCGGACTTTACCAGACTCGGGCTGTATATGTTCGGAACTCTTTTGGTCTGCTCTAAGAGAGACATGGCGGATAACCCAAGTCTTTCGGACGTGATGACCAAAATTAATATGAGAGCGTTCCGACATTCTCAAAAACTACAACAAGAAGGAAAGATCGCCGCAATCTTCCCGGAAGGAACCAGATCCAGAGACGGAAGACTAATGCCTTTTGTGGATACAGTCTATCATTATGTTGCAAATAAGGTCATTCTTCCAATTTCTTTGGAGAAGACCGACAAGATCCTTCCTACCACAAGCTTACTCTTCAATCAAGTAGCGGGTAAACTAACGATCGGTAAACCCGTATTAGTCGGAGAATTATCTAAAAAGGAAATGGCTCATTTCCCTAAAGATATCGAACATCTTCCATTCCCGGAACATGGGGACAAAAAACAATTCCTGATCGATAATTTGGCTCTGCTTGTAGGACAAAACCTGAACAAACACCAACATGGTATTTACAGAAACTTGTACAGTGCAGACGCTAGAGATCAAAACAAACTGATCAAGGTGCCTAAAGAACCTAAAGAGAAGGTTGTAGTGATCGGAAATAGTAGTATGGGAATTGCGATAGCGACCGTACTTGCGAATAAAGATATCAACGTTTTTGTATATCATCCGGATAAAGAATACACTTCTCAGTCGAATACGGAAAGAAGAGATCTTAGAACTTACTCTCTGTATAAACTTCCTCCGAACCTTACATTTACTTCCGATCCTGAGGAATTAAAGTCCGCGACATTATTTATCCAGGGAACCAATCCTTGGGAGTTACATACGGTCTATCCCGATCTACAACCGTATCTTTCTAAGAACAAGGCTCCGTTCTTCAATATCATCAAAGGATTTACTAGTGCCGGTTTGATCCTGGACGATCTACAACATGGATTAGGAATTGAAGACGATAGGATCGGAGTGATCTCCGGTGCTTGTTATCCTGACCAGATCATGGAAAGAAAAATTTCCGGATTCGAGATCGCGGCTGTGAACGAAAGCCTGATCCCTCGTATTCAAAAATTATTAACCACAGGTTATATTTTCCCAAGATCCGCGATCATTCCTACAGACGTAAAAGGAGTTCAGTTAGGTGGAGCTCTCAAAACGATTTATGCCCTCGTAATGGGAATTGTAGAAGGTTATTTCCAACAGACCCTCGGTGGGAATGTGGACAATTCCCTATTCCATCTTTCCAATCGTTTCTTCAACGAGATGGTAAATGTGGGAGTGCGTATGGGAGGAAAACCCGAAACATTCCAAGGCCTATCCGGACTCACCGACTTTATGTTGTCTTGTTTCGGAACGGATGCAAAAGACAGAAAAACAGGTTATGATATAGCGAACGGTCACCCTTCTGAAAAGATGTCCAATGGATTCTATGGATTGAAAGTAATGCCAAACCTAATGAAAATAGATCCGAACGAAGTTCCGATCATGTACGCTGCTTACGAAGTGGTCATCAATAAGAAAGACGTTCGTAAAGTTGCGGAAGGAATGGAAGAAAGACTGTCTAGAGTATAATCAAAACCGAATATCTCTCTTAGAGGCAAACGGCGAGCGGAGTAACTTCCTTTTCGCCGTTTTTTTCTCACCGAAACTTTATCTTCCGTTTACGAAAATTTCCAATAGTCCTTCTGACAATGCTTCTATCTCGGAGGCTCTTTCTTTCAGAAGTCGGAAAGTTTTTTGTAATGCGACTTCCATTTCTTCTTTAGGAACTCCGAATGTAGTTAGCCCCAATTGGATGACAGTGGTCATCATTCTGACTCTATCTATTTTTCCGGAATGCACCATTTCTTCCAAAAGGCTTTGGAATACTCCTCGGAAGGCCAAAGTACGGATCAGATATTCTTGTTCGTCGAACTCAGGATTATATTTTTCGAATAGGATCTTGCTTCTATGAGAGCCGCGATTTCCTATCATATCGGTCACACCTTGGGTCTTATATGCCGCCAAATATGTTTCCGCTATGGTAAGTTTTTTCTGGCAAAGATAGAATTGTAATCCTACTTCCATGGCAAAAACCAAAGGAGGATCCATTTCGCCTACCAGACGTTCGGCGGTCTCGCCCGCTTCGTTGAATACTTCTCCCGCTATTGCGAGAAGTATCTCTTCCTTGTTCTTGAAAAAATGATAAAGACTACCCGTAGTGATCTCTGCTTCCTCGATGATCCTACGTATGGTTGCCTTCTCATACCCTTCGCTTACGAAAAGTTTTCGGGAAACTTCTAAAATTTTAGCCCGAACTCGATTGGACTGTTCTATTCTCTTCATCTGTTGACACCCTGCCAGAACCGAGCCTACGCATTTCCCATAAGGAGTCCCTTATGGGATACTCGGTCCTTTCTATTTATATGTATTTAAGATTGCGTAATGCGCCTTATTAGCCTCGTACAATTTTTTGAATACGGAAAAATTCCGGTCGTATACCGATTTATTTGCAGGATTCGGGTTCCATCTTTCCTTGCTCGGTATTAAATTTTTGATCTCTTCGAAAGAATGAATTTTACCTAATCCTAATGCAGCGATCGCGGCCGCACCCGTTGCCCCCGCATTTTGAGGATGATCTATCGTTTCGATCGTTCTACCAGTAATATCCGCTAAGATCTGGCAAATGATTGGAGAACGAGCCACTCCACCCACAAATCGAATTGTAGAAGAAGCAGGAACTTTAGCATGAGATAATTCTAAGATCCAACGTTTATGAAAAGAAATACCTTCTATCACAGACCGGATAAGTTTTCTTTTCCCTGTGTCCAGACCGATATTGAAGAACATTCCTCTTGCAGCAGGATCTTCAAAAGGACAACGGTTTCCATGTAACCAAGGAGTGAAGATAACTCCATCACTTCCTGCAGGAGTGTCCTTGATGGATTCGAATAAGTATGCGAAAAGACTTTCGTGAACCGCATCTTCTCCTTCCGTTACATTCTTTTTTTCTAAATAAACATCTATCTCGTCTAGTGCAAGATGGTCCTTGACCCATTGTAGACATTTGCCGGAAGTTTCCTGTTCTCCGAAATAATTATAAAAACCCGCTCTTGCACCTACGATAGATGCAATCCTCGCGTTGATATCCACAGTTCTTTTTTTAGTCACTGTAGAAACCCAACCGGAAGTTCCCGCGTAAATATGAGTGTCACCCTCTTCTACAGCGCCTGCTCCGATACCTATCAGAGTAGCGTCCCCTCCTCCGCCGAAAACTGCAGTTCCTTCCTTTAATCCCAATTCCTTTGCGGATATTTCAGTCAGACCGCCGATCAGATCTGTGGACTGTATTAGATCAGGAAGATGTTCCGGACGAACCCCGAACATTTTGCAAAGCCCTTTATGCCAGCGACTTTTGCCTGGACGAGAATCATATAAGAAAGTAGCAAATGCAGAATCCAAGGTCATGGTAGCTCTGCCTGTACATCTAGTAGTCAGATAATCTTTCACATCCAACCACTTATGGACTCTTGCGAATTTTTCCGCTTCTTTTGCTTCGACCCATTTATATTTCCATAATGGATCTTTTACACTTCCTGCAACTGCGCCTGTGATCTGTAAGGAACGAAGAAGTTTATAAGCATTCAGACCTTCTATCTTGATCCCATGCTCTATTCCTTTTTTCATTTGTTCCCGTGCTCTTTGGTCCATATAACTCATCGCTGGACGTACCGGTTTCAGATCCTTATCAACTAATACAAGACCTTGCATTTGAGAACAGAAGGAGATCCCGCGAATTTCTGCAGGATCTAATTTGGTTTCTTTTAAGACCTGAGCAGTGGTATCTTTCATAGAATTCCACCAATCTTGGGGATCCTGTTCCACTCCTCCGCCTTCTAAAAGTGTGAGTCCGTATTCTTGGGTCGCGGAATTAACTAGAGTAAGCCTATCACCTATTTCAAATAGGCAAGTTTTGGTCCCGGTAGTTCCTATATCGTAAGCCAAAACATAGACTTTTGATTTCATGCAGCAGATCCTCTGAAACCCAGTTGGGAATTTTACTCGATGAGTGAGCACTCACTCATCAGGAGATTGGAAAGACCCCCAAAAAGGGCAATCATTTTTTCCTAAATGAGAAGGCGGTTATATGCGATTGTCTTTTCGTGTCAATAGAATCGCGGGAGCCAGCCCGCGACAGCGATGCGCAGGCTAAAAATTATCTGCCTAGGATCCCTTCCGCTTCCGGTTTGAATCTATAGATATAGTAAGGTCCTTTGTTTAAGATTACGCTATCCAATTGCAGAAAAACTTCGTTTAACGCACTACAAGTTAGATACATATATCCATCAGGAGCATAACTAAATCCGTCAGGCCAACGGAAACTTGGATCTTTAAATAATGTTGTGATCTTTTTATCCGGATCGATCAAGTTCACTGCGGAATGTTCCGCGTCGGTCACATAAATATTTCCGCTCTTATCGATGCTGATCCCATCACTCATCGATTTTAAGGAATATTGTTCTACCTGTGCAGCGAGTTGAGCTGCGGTCAACGTAGAGTCCCTTAAAACACTGGTTTTAGCACGATATAGTTCGCCTGAAGTAAAAGGAGCAAAATATAACCATTCCCTATTTTGGTCTAAAGCAATCGAATCCGCATTAAATATGATAGAAACTCCGGCGACTTGGAAAGGAGAACCGTTTACTACGATCTCATTTCTTTCTCCTACCACGGAGGCATGATCTTTTAATAGTCTTCTTGCTTTTTTATTTGTGATATCATAAACGACTAGTCCTGGATCCGGTATCAACGGACTTGTATCCGTGATAAAGATCGTTTCTGTTACTGTATCGATCTGCATATCGTTGAATAAAGAATCTTTAGGAGCTATAGAGACCGGGAATTCATACTCGTGGATGGTGGCTCCTGTTTCAATATCGAAAGCATACACCTTTGGTCTTGTGATCGCCAGATTACCATAATCCAAGGTCCATAGCCGATTCTTATCATCCACTCTTACGGAAAGAACAGTATTAAAATTTTTCTGAAAGTTTTGGTTTGGAAAAGGAAGGACCTGGCCGTTTTTTAACTCTGCAACTTTGATCGGAGGAGAACCTTGGGGGAAGAAGGAGAAGAAGATCCTTCCGGATGTGGATACACTTATATTGCCTGGAGGGCGATCCAACTGGATCACTTTTTCTAAAGAAGAACTTGGGTATTTTGGTAACGTTGTCCTATCTTCTAAATTTCCTGTTTCGCATTTTGCAATGGTAGAAACCAATGCAAAGACTATTGCCCATTTTTTTAACATAAAATTTTCTCCACTGACTTATATCATAAGGCAAAAAAGAAAATGGTCGTCCGCATTGTTTAAGTCGAACGTCCGAATTTAAGAAGTCGGTCTTTCATAAAAAATCGAAACTTACAACTTTCTTATTTCTTAAAGTACTAGCATGAGATGTAAACTTGCGTTCAAACGAAAAAGAACGGGATTATAGGACCGAATTACCTCGTACTTATATGCGTCTTACATTCTACAAAATCACTTATTCGCATAATATTGAGATTGTTATAATTAGAATCTAAAATCACAGGTACTTCCCATTCCAAAATTATAATTTGCTTGGAACTAGAACATATACCTCTTATACTGTCATTGTTACTTCCGAGCATATTGTGATGACTTCCTCGGACCTAAGTGATGCGAATTATTGTCTTTCATTATTAAAATAAAAAACGGGGCTTTCTATGCGTGAAAACCAAGTAAAGGTATACGGCTACAGATGGGTGATTCTTGGTCTATACGCACTAATTACGGCGATTATCCAAATCCAATGGCTGACTTTTGCGCCTATAGCCAGAGAGGCTAAAGTATTTTACGATGTATCAAGCCTTCAAATAGATCTTCTCTCCCTTATCTTCATGGGAGTATTCGTATTAATGGCAATCCCTGCTTCTTATATCATCGATACTTACGGAATTAAGATAGGAGTCGGAGTGGGCGCAGCTCTTACAGGGATTTTCTCCTTAAGCAAAGGAGTTTACGCGGATAATTTTAGCGTAGTGATCGCTTCCCAGATCGGCTTAGCAATCGCACAACCTTTCATATTAAACGCAGTTACAAAAGTAAGTGTACAATGGTTCCCAATCACCGAAAGAGCCACCGCAGTTGCGATCGGAACATTGGCACAATTTATAGGTATTATTTTAGTAATGGCGATCACTCCTCGAATGTTAGGAGAACTGAATCCGAATCCTCAAGAGATCCCTGGAATTCTTTTGAATTATGGATTAGTAGCTATGGTAGGAACTGTAGTATTCTTGGCATTCTTCAAAGAGAAGCCTCCAACCGCTCCGGATAATACAAATCTGCAAGATTCTAAATTTAAAGTATTCGAAGGTTTAAAACATATCTTAAGCCAAAAGGACATGAGAAAATCCCTACTCTTATTCCTGATCGGTTTAGGAGTATTTAATGCTGTTAGTACTTGTATCGATCAGATCTGCGAAACAAAACATCTGAACATGACCCAGTCCGGAGAAATTGCAGGTATGATGTTAATGTCCGGAATTATCGCAGGTATCTTTGTTCCATTGATCTCTGATAAAATTGGCAAAAGACAACCTTTCTTAGTGATCGCTATGGCCGGATTTTTACCAGGAATGTTATTATTCTCCTTAGCGAACGATTATACATTGGTGCTCACCGGAGCATTCTTAATCGGATTTTTCTTACTTGGAATCGGGGCTCCGATCGGATTCCAATATTGTGCAGAGATCACAAGTCCTGCGCCTGAATCTTCTTCCCAAGGACTTTTACTTTGGATTGGTCAGATCTCCGGGATATTCTTTATCTTGGGACTGAACTTTTTAGGAATAGATCTATTCTTAAAAATATTCATAGGTCTTGGAGTCCTGAACTTAGCTCTTTCTTTCTTACTGAAAGAATCTCCTTTGATGTTAGGAGCAAAAGTACAAGAGAATTCTCTCTCCAGAAAATAAATAAAAAAAGGTCCGTCGGAAATTACTCCGACGGACGGTTTAAGGTTTGCTATTCAATGGATTAAGTCGTTTCAGGATGTGATCCGCTTTGAAGAAATTCGTTCCAAAAATTTTTTGTAATTTTTAGCATTACGTCTTCCTCGGATCTGGTCTCTGATCATATTCCAAATCAAAGAGCCTGGTAGCCTGGGTTCTTTTCCTTCTCCCATTCTTCTGAACTGAAGACGGATCGCGGACATCTTAGAAAGTGAATTTATCGCAGGGTTAGAAAGTTTAGGTATTTCTACGGAGACCTTTTCTACCTTTCCGGAAAGTAATCCATTTACGAATGTAGGATGAAATGCAAAAGGTGCAGCGATCCCAACTAGGTCCGCTTCGTTAGAAAGAATCGCTTCTTCCATTACGGATCTAGTTCTGAATCCTCCGGTTACTAACAGAGGGATTTTAGTGATCTCTTTTGCCTTTTTTGCGAAATCTAAAAAGTAAGCTTCTCTTTTGTTTGTGCCTGTTCCTTGCATTGCGGGAGATTCATAATTCCCTCCTGAAATTTCCAGAAGATCCAAACCGATCGGCTCGAGCATTTTGATCACTTGGATGGAATCTTCTTCTTGAAAACCTCCTCCTTGGAAATCCGCAGAATTCAATTTAACTCCAATTCCGAAATCGGATCGAACGGAAGCTTTGATACCTTTCAAAACCTCTAAAAGAAATCTAGCCCGATTTTCTAAAGAACCACCCCATTCATCTTTTCTAATATTGGTTATTGGAGAAAGAAATTGGTTTAATAAATATCCGTGAGCAGAATGAACTTCTACCCCGTTAAATCCTGCTTTTTCAGCTAAGACTGCTGCATCTATGAACTTTTGGATAAGGACTCTGATCTCTTCTCCCTTTAATTCTCTTGGTTCTCCAAAAACTTTTGCGAACATTCTTCCAGGTATATGCACTTTTACCGGCGAAGGAGCAACAGGTGTTTCCGTAATAAAACCGAATGTTTGTCTTCCTGGATGATTGATCTGCATCCAAATTTTGGAACCACCCGATTGTCCTATCTCCGCCCATTTTTGGACGGAAGAAAGATTCATATCTTTTCTTAAGATCACGTTGCCAGGACCGGTGAGCCCGTTTACGTCCACCATTACGTTTCCGGTAAGAAGAAGTCCTGCACCTGATTGGGACCATCTTTCATAAAGTTTGAATAATTTTTGGCTAGGAAGAAATTCCTTATCTGAAAGGCCTTCTTCCATAGATGCTTTAACAATTCTGTTTTTGAGTATTTGGCCGTTTGGAAGTTTCAGTTCGGATGAAATTCCTTCCTTTGATAATGCCTGGATCATAAAATTCTCACTCAAGTTATTTCCTACCATTCGGTATTTATTGGACTGGCTCGGTCAATAAAAATTCCTACCGGTTGGTATTTATTTTTAGGAATTTAGGAGAATTCGTTTGACGGGCGAATGAAAAATATAGATACAGAGGGCAAGGGATGAAACTGAGCAAAGCAAAACCTGGCTGGAAAAAAATGCCGGAGGAGGTCCGAAAGGAATCCATCCTTCAGGCAGCCATGCAATGTTTCTTTAGCAAAGGTTTCGAAAGGACTTCTGTCCAAGACATCGCGGATGCAGCTGGACTCACAAAAGGTGGGATCTATTTCCATTTTGAAAGTAAAGAAGAGATCAGAGATACACTCATTCAAAACTTTTTATCCTGGGAACGATTCGGGTTCGAAGAACCTGAAGTAAAAGCACTCCCTCCCCATCTACGCTTGGTAGAATATTTAGAAAGACTTGCAAATCGCCTGGCAGTCGAAGGAAATTGCAGCCCTCGTTTGTTTGCAGAAGCGACCGCCTGCGGTGCAATGGAAAAAGAAATATTAAGTTTTTATGATTCTTTAGAAAAACTTTTCGCTAAGACGATCAAGGAATCCCAGGCAAACGGTAAGATCAAAGCGGATCTTTCTCCCGAACTTTCCGCGAGAACCCTACTCGCACTTTTTGACGGTTTGCAAATACAGTCGGATATTTCTAATAAAAGGGCTTTGCAGACTGTAGGAAGAGAAGTCCTGAAAGTGTTTTTAAAATCTATGTTATTCCTTCCTCAGGATAACTGCGAAATTTGAATGATTATTCTTGAGTGAGAGTTTTTCAAACCTTGATCGGAAGATAAATACTCACGAGTAAGAATGCTAAAGAAATTAGGATCGCCATCAGTGGTCTGATAATCCGATAGAATTTCCAAAGTTTTAATTCGAATCTTTTGTTCTTCATCTCTATATATTAGAGAACAAACTAGCGAACTAAGACTTACATTTTCAGAAAATTTTTTATGATCCCTTGAGTGAGGGATCTATACGACAGGATTAGATTATTTTAATTCTTTATAGTCCGCTGTGCGGGCTTCAAGAGCCTGGACCTTTTGGGACAGGCTCTTATGTCTTTTTCTGATCCAGAGTCCGTATACAATCCCAACGGAAAATCCGGATACGATTACTATGATTAGAATTGGGTCCATCTTCTTCCCAGATTTCTTATTGATCTATGTTTTGCAAGACCTTAGTTGGATTTGCTAGTTACTGAAGTCATCTCAAGATTGAAACCTGCAACCTGCAAGTATGTCCAATCGCTACTTAGTGTCGGAGAAATTCCTGTAGTCCCGATAGAACCGGAATCTCCTACAGTCACAATACGATTTAGTCTAGTACTATAAGTAGCACTCATCCAATCATTATAACCGCTACTGCCTCCGCAAGTATCCAGAGTACTAAAAGCGGTCCAAGAAGCTCCCTGGTTAGAAGAATAAGCCCATCTGCAATTATATCCGAACGTATAAATATTTCCTGACGAGTCGCTTGCAAAACCGTTGGGTCTATTATTCGCTCCAAAACCTGTGGCTACGGAAGCAGGCCATGTTCCGTTCGAGTTCATTTTGGAACTCACAGATACGGAATCACTTGCTCTAGTCCCGACCAAATAGAAATCATTCGAGCGTGATCTGAAAAATTGAAATGTAGTCATCTCATAAGGAGATGCAGTAGGAGGATTCCACACTATTGAACCAATAGAACTTCCACTTGGTGGAAATGATTCCAAGGCGTTGATGGTAGCAGCAGGGTTATATCTTAAAATAGCGGTATAGGATCCCACTTCCATAGAGCAGTACACAGTATTATTATAAATAGCAGTTATACAAGAAGCATCAACAGTTCCGTAATCTACTCCTGCAATAGTTTCAATCACAGTCCAGGTAACTCCGTCCAAACTTTGGATCATATATAATTTTTCGCCTGAACCGTAGAGAAATTTGGAACCTGTTGCGATGAATTTATTCACTCCACCAACTGAGCCATAAGAGATGGTGCGCAATGGTAGATTTCCCTGGCTTGGATATGTAGTAGAATTCGGACAGGAAATCCGAGTCCAGGTCAGTGCATCGGAGCTTGTCCAAAGCCCGCAATTATTCGTTCTAGATGTAAAATCACCGGTAACAGTTCCTATAGCGACAAACAAGCCGTTCCCATATGTGACCGAGTATAAGCTCCCCCCGGAACAATCCGGAAAAACGGAAGAACCCGAACTCGCAGTCCATGCAATTCCATCTTTGCTCGTCCATAAAGAGCAAGCTACACCTACAGCTACAAACTCTACCCCATTATCAGTAGGTTGGAGTTGGTTGGATAATGTCAGATCCAATCCAAGACCCACCAAAGATTTGGAAGCATCTATACTTACTTCCTTAGCTTGGTTACAATACAAGATCTGAAAGATACTTAGTAATAGAACAATACGTTTCATGCCAGGGCCTTTTACTTAATAACAAATTTCCGTGAAATCTTTCCCATCTTTTTTGGGGCCGGATCGTTTATTTATGTCGAATAGTATTGTTTTGCCCGGATTAGTTTATGGTTCCAACTTATAATCAGGCTCTAAGATACGGGGGCAATGGCTGAAAATAACCCCTAAATAGTGCCTGGCTAAAGAATGAAAAAGCCATTCTCCTGCGGTATTTTGCACTTCTACAGAACCAATCTCCGAAAAACCGTTTTTCTGAAAAAAAGAATCTAAGCTCCAATCTTCTTCCCCAGGGATTACTTGCACTTTTAACATAGCGTAGAAGGTCCCAGAGTCAGGATCAAATCTAAATACGATGGATCGACCACCTAATGGATTTCGAATGGAGAAGGTAGCCCATTTTGCTTTGGGCCCGGAGCCTTCGGGCTTTAGATCGTACAATTCGTATTGTAAATCTTTCTCATCTCCGAAAAACTCATGAAAAGCAGAACGGAATGCGTCCCCGAATTCCAACCTAGTTTGGAAATTAGAATCTTCCGAAGGATCCATAGTACTGATTCTTAAAAAGACAGATACTCCATCAAGTTTTTAGAGAAACGGATCTTAGGAAAATAAACCGGATGCTAGTTTTTTTTGAGAATATGACCGAAATAAAAAACATGAGGCAGATTTTTTCCTTACTTATACTTATTGGGATTTTTATCTTATCTGGCTCCGTCTTATCCAAAGATCTTTCCGGAATTTATAAAGAATACGTAGTCCAAGATTTTGAAACCGAAGTTTTCGGAGAAGAAAACGTAAAAGCAAAATTAGGTCCCGATTTTAGTCCTGAAGTCAGGATCTCTACCGTCTTTAGAACTCCAGAAAGAGAATCCGAAAAATCTTTGTACGTAGAACTAAGCGCGGAAAAAAACCAATCCTTTCAGATCTTATTCAAAAAACCTTGGTCTTCCAAAGAATTCGTAAAAGAGTTCAAGTTCCATGTGTATGCAAACGATGGAGGCGGTTCTCTTTTTGTTTTAGTTAGAGATTCCAGCTTAGATCAAAAAAAAATATTACTCACACATTTTAATTTTTCAGGTTGGAAAGTATTATCTTTAGATATCACTCGCAAAGTAAGACAGGATGATTTGGTAACTCATCAAAACTCCGAACTTGTATTCTTGGGATTTTTATACGAAGCTCCTTTCGAAAGAAAAAGAGGTACTAGAGAAGTTTTCGTAATAGATGATATTCTCGCTAAGACAAGACCCAAATATCTTTTGTTTCCCGGTGAAAAAGCATTAGTAAAATAATCGTTTCGTTTACGAAGCCCGCTTTGCGACTATAAATCTGCAAACCCCAGGTCCTTTCTAGCCGGGTAAGAATTCCTTCTTCTTTCAAAATACTCCCAGTCTTGATTTTTCCAAGAGTCTCTCAAATTCCGATCTTCTTCTTTTAAAAAAGTTTCCGTAGAAATCGGCTGATCCGATTTTAAAAATTGGGAAAGTGGAGGAAGAGGACTCTCTTTATATAAAATACATAACTTCTCCGCAAGTCTGTAAGTACCTAGTAATCTTCCTAGTTGGCTATAACCGGCGATATGAGGAGTAAAAATCGAATTTTCCAAACTCGCCATTTGTTCTGCGATCTTTCCCTTAGGAGGTTCCGGATAAAACACATCCATCACTTTGAATAGATCTTTTCTATCTAAGATCGTCTGGAAAGTTTCTTCCGACCAAATTTCTCCTCTACTTGTGTTCAGAAGAAGTGTATCTTCTTTCAATTTTGAAATTTTATCTTTGTCGAGTAAGTTTACAGTAGGATAAGGACCATCAGAAGTAAGAGGAACATGAAGACTTACTATGGAACATTTTAATATCTCATCTAAAGAAACAGAACGATCCTTAATAAAGGGGTCATTATAGATATAAGGGATCTTCTTCTCTTCTAAAATTTTGGCAAACGTCTTGCCCGTATTTCCGAAACCGATGATGCCAACATTCTTCTTTCTCAGTTTTTCTTCCGAAAAAAAATGAAGTAGAGAAACCCAACAATACTCTGCAACAGAACCCGCATTGCTTCCGGGGGAATTGATGAATACTCTAGATTCTTTTTTTAGATCCGAAAAATTCACATGGTCCGTTCCGGAACTCACTGTCGCAAAAATTTTCACACTAGGAAACTTAATACAAGCCTCTCGGTTCACCTTGAGTCTAGTATTTGCGATCAATATACTAGGTTTATACTTTTCGATCTCTTCCGGAGATTTTGCCGGATAAGATCTCACATCTAAGTTCCGAAAATAAGAAAAAATTTCCGAAGCTCCGACGGTTCCTTCCGGATAAAAAAGAATAGGAAGAGACATGAAGGAATCATTTAAAAAAGGACCTGAATCGCCAATTTATTTTCCGTAAAAACTCTTGCCTTCTCACGCCCAATCAATACCTTCAATGCTTTCCAACCGGTAAATATTTCAAATGTTAGAACGTTTAAAAGAAATCCCCCCGAAAATCTGGCTTTTTGCCTCTGGTTTTTTAGTCCTTATAGTGTTGATTGTATTCCTTCTTTGGGAACCCGGTTCAACCGGCAAAGAGTTCGGTTTTGATGGAGGAGATTCTCCAGGCTTTACTGTGACCCAAAATGAGAATGGAGAATGGATCATCAATCCGGAGATCATGGCTACTTCTCGCGAACTATATAAAGATGGCCAATGGTTGAGTTACGATGAGATCCTGAAATACGCCGCGAATGGAGAATTGGATCTGGTATCTTCTCTCTGGGAATTAAGAAGGAAATGTCCTGCAGATTATACCCCGGAACAGTGTAATGAAATAGTAAAAGCTTTCATCTTAGAACAATATCCTGGAGCAGATGGGGAAAGACTCGTCGGCCTTTTTAGAAAGTATCTTTCTTATGAGATGGTATTAAGAGAATTCGAACAACCTAAAGGTAAAAGCCAGGAAGAAATTTACGAAATCATAAAGAAAAAGAGAAGAGAACTATTTTCAGACCAAGATGCTAAATTGATCTTCGGATTAGAAGAAGCGGAGAAAGAGTTCCAATTCGGATACGACCAATTCCTAAGCGAAGTCAAAAACCTCCCTGGAGATAAAAAGCTCGCGAGATATGAAGAATATCGTAAGGGAGTTTACGGAAACTATTATAATACGATTAATAAAAGAGAGCCTAAGTTCAATAAATATGAAACTGAACTTTATTTTAAAGAAACGGATTTAAACAAATTATCCGCCGCAGAAAAAGATCCTCAGGTGCGTGCGATCCGCGAAAAATATTTCGGTAAAGACGGAGCGGATAGGATAGAAAAAGTCCTGAAAGAAATCGACGCAGAAAAAAAGAAGGAAGAGCAAACCTCCCAAGAAGAACAGAATTGGCTCAAAGCTCATCCAACTGCAAGACCTGAAGAGAGAGACAAGGCCCTGAACGAGATCAGAGTTAAAATTTTAGGACAAGAAGAAGCAGAAGCTTACGGTAGAAGAAAAGCTTTAGAAGAAGACCAAAGACGTCTGCAAGGCAAATGATCCGATTTTCCAGAAATCCGATCCGTCCATTTTTATGTCTGATCGGAATTGCGTCCGGAATCCTTTTCGGAATGGAGCCCTTCGAGTTTTTTCCTGCGGGGGGACTCTCCGCGTTATGCGCCTATATTCTATTTTTAGAATTAAAGGAATGGAAACTTAGATCTGCGATTTTCTGGCTTTTAGGACTTTCCCAGATCATTAATCTGATCGTATTTTTCTGGATCCCCTCCTCTATTTCTGCGATCTCAGGAGCAGGAACCGGCATTTCCTGGATATTATTCCTGGTTTATGGGGTATTCTCCCATTGTAAACTCATCATCTTTTATTTGGGATGGCAGTTTAGTTTATTCTTATATAATAAATACATTAACTCTCCGGAAAGATCTACTCTATTCGGCTGGGTAATTTTTCCTATTTGGGGAGTTTTATCCGATCTGATCATGCCTCAACTTTTCCCTTGGTACTGGGGAAATTTAGCGGAAGGAAATCTATCCTTTTCACAGATCGCATCCTGGACCGGTATATTTGGAGTAGGATTTTTTCTACTCTTAGGAAGTTCTTCTTTAGTATTGATCAGGGATCCTTCTTTAAAGAGACACGGGATCGTAGGTATACTCATTTTCGGGATTGTTTGGACCTTAGGTAGTTTTAGACTTTATTCCGCTCCCGATTATACCGTTCCTAATTCTACTCCGGCAATAGAAGATGGGATCTTAAAACTTTCAGGAGTCCTAATACAGCCGAATACGTCTCCCGGCAAAAGAGAACTGGCCGAAAATCCAGAATTTGTAGGGCAAACAATCAGCACAAGCCTGGAATTAGGACTTCGATCTTCTTTAGAAACTTCTCCTCCTCCTGATCTTTTATTTTTGCCCGAGTCTGCTGTCCCATTTCATGGAACCATCCCAAATGAAAATCCTGGACAAGGAGTTTACTCTTCCACATTCCATGGTGCTCTAATGTATCTAACGTATAAATCCGGAGCGGATATTTTATACAATGAATTGAATCGTTTTCCGGAAGGTTTAAAAAATCAGGTAACACTTCTTTCTTCTACCAATGGAGAAGTGGAACGTTATGATAAAAGAAGATTACTTGCTTTCGGAGAATATATTCCTTTCGAGTCTACATTTCCTTTTTTGAGAAAATTATTTAAGGAAACTTCATTTTATATCACAGGAGGAGATCCTAAACCTCTCCTCGGATATCGTTCCTTAAGAAGAGAAAGAATTCCTTCTTTGCCTACGGAAGAAGAAACACCTTTAATCCAAAATCCGGATCATTTCCGTCCAATTTTAGCTAGCTCCGGCAAAGAAGAGAATGTTTCCTATCAGATCCTACCTTTGATCTGTTATGAGGCAATGTTCTCCTATCTTGTTAGAGACTCCGTAAAATTCGCTTCCAAAGATACGTACACTTTTTTCGTAAACCCAACCAATGATTCCTGGTTCTCATCCGAAGTAGAAGCTTGGCAACATGCAGGAGCGGTCCGATTTAGAGCGATAGAATTCGGACTTACTTTAGTGCGCCCTGCGGTCACAGGAATTTCACTCGCAGTGGATCCTTACGGCAGAAGTCTCAGTCATCCGACCAGATATGGAGAAAAAGATACCAGATCCTTCTTACTTCCCGCCACAAAATTGAAAGAAGGAGGAAATACATTCTATTCCGAATGGGGAAATTTTCCTTTTTATCTTTATACAATTCTGGTATTCACGTTATTCTTCCTTGTAGGAAAAAGAGCGTTTTTCAAAACTAAGGGTTAACACACCAAGGGGGATCTTTGTTAGAACATACATTCTGCCATCTCCCCGGCATCGATGTGATCGAAGAGGGGAAACTCTGGGACCAAGGAATTCTTCATTGGGACGAACTCAGAGAAGTATTAAAAGAAAAAGTAAAGTCCCCTTCCGATATGCATTCCAGATTACTTTTGGATTCTTTGGATTTTTCCAGAAAGGAAATGAACAGAAAGAACTGGGATTATTTTTTCTTCGCTCTACCCAACCAACAAAAATGGAGATTATTCCCGATCATCAGAGAAAATCTTCTCTACTTGGATATTGAAACTTCCGGTTTAGGGAGTGGTGACTTTGTGACTGTCGTTGGAACTTACGATGGTAAAGATTTCAAAACATATCTGAGAGGAAGAAATATGGATGATTTTCCGGAGGAACTTTCTTCTTCTCATGTTTTTGTGACTTATAACGGCGCTGCATTCGATGTTCCTTTTTTAGAAAGGGAGTTCGGTAAAAAATTCAAGAACCGTCATTTGGATCTAATGTACATTCTTAGAAGCCTCGGGATCAAAGGGGGTTTAAAAGGATGCGAGAAGGCCCTAGGTATCAAAAGAGATCTTCCTTATGAAGTGAACGGCGCAGACGCTGTTCGATTGTGGTGGCAATATGTTCAATACGATGACCAAGATGCATTGGATCTTCTTTTAAAATATAATAAAGAAGACGTGGTCAACCTAGAACTTTTATTTATAAAAGCATATAACTTGAAAATCAGAGCGACACGATTTTTTGGAGAGGTTATCCCGGAGGTTTAAGTCTCCGCAATCCAGCGATAAGTCTCGTAAGGTGGTTCTGTTTCTATAATTTCCACCCAACCTTTGTCTATAAACTTACGAACCATAGAATGTAAGATCGCCATTGCAGTATTATAATATCCTGAATTAGCGACCTTCTCCCCCATTGCTTCTAAGGTTAAAGCGGAAAGATCATACTCTTTTTCCTTGAGTCTGCGGATCACGCCTCTTTCCAAGATCTGTAATGTTTTATGAAGAAGTTTAATTGCCTTTTGAGGAGATTCAGGCTCCGGTCCATGAGCAGGCAATAGTCTGCGGATGCTCATCTTGGAAATCCTTTCTAAAGAACGATAGTAATCCTCTAAGTTCCCGTCGATCTCCGCATAAATAGAAGAAATGTTTTGTAGGACAAGATCTCCCGTGAAAAATATATTCTCTTCCAAGATATAAGGAGTGAGATGCCAAAGATTATGGCCCGGTGTATGTAAAAATCCGATATCTCTTCCACCGGCGTGGATCACGTCTCCTTCTACCAATTCTATATCGAATTTTAAGATAGGATCGATACGAGTTCCTCTACTTAATGTATTTCTTAAGTTTAGATTCCCTTCTTCTATCCTTGATAATTCTCTTTTACGATCTTCCGGAACTCTATGGCCCTTATACACCAATCGTTTAGAAGCTCTATTGAACATTTCCACATGTTCCAAATAGTTTCCGATTCCCGACGCCATTCCTTTCATTGCGTATAATTTTGCATCGGTATAATAACGGATCGTAAGAACCGCACTAAGATGATCCAAATGGTTATGAGTATAAAAAATATGTTTGATCTTATTTAAGCTAAGTCCGATTTTCCGCAGCGCTCTTTGGAGCATTCCTAAATTGGCAAGATAGCCCGAATCTATAAGCGCAGGCTCTCCATCTGGGAGAATATAAATATTATTGGGTGCATAAAACGGCTGAGGGATCTCCGTTTTAAAAATTCCGTCCCCGATTTCTTTTACGTCTGGAATTGAGTCGTAGTGATATATTTTCAAACTCGAATTCTCCCTTGGCTAAATCGATTTGCCTAGTCCGTCTTCTAGGAAAATAAGCGACTCCTTTCTCTGCAAGCTTCTAAATTTCCTTTTCGGATATACTCCGAGAGAATTCGAATTGAGTCTAAATTCTCTTTCGCTTCTTCTCCCAAAATTCGTTTAATATGTTTTGTTTCGAACGCTGATAGTTTTCCATCGAAGGAACATGCGACACATAATAATCTCAAGCAGGCCTTTTTTTCTTCCTTAGATAATTGGGAGACCAAACTTCCGAATGTATCCAGATCATCCAAAGATCCATTTTGAGAATTTGAACCGAATCCTTTATGCATTTTGATTAGCATGTATTCCAAATTGGGATGGAATATTTGGGTGAATACTACTGAGTTTCCAACTGCAGCTAAGAATGCAATCTTCCCCTCTTTGCTGAGTTTATCCTTATTTTTTAATATTTCGTCCGTGACTTCTTTTGCGATGATCCTGGAAAGTAATCTGATCCTAAGTTCTTTTAAGATCAAATACATCACTACCCCATCCCAGATCGCAGTGATGGGAGCGGCAATATAGTCTGCATATACTCTTAATGAGTTTCTTGCTAAAATTTTTCTGAGTACAATTTTAGCGATCAGGTTAGAAAGTAAAACCTTGGTCTTGTAAAAGAATGTTCGTATGAGTAAACTTCTTTTGTCCGTGAGTCGTAACGGATCTATCCCTAATAATTTTAGATCCGGATCAGGAATTTCCAAAGCCATTCTGGAAAGTAGATTTGCATTTCCGGTAACAAGATCGGGATCTTCTTCTAATTCTATTCCTGAAAGTTTTGTGAGTTTATACGCGGCCCATAATCCTAATTTATAAAGTAGATAAAATTCTAAGATGGTCCCGATTGCTAATGCTGCTCCTGCATAACTCCATTTTTCTATAAACTCAGGTGAGAATGTTTCAGGTGATTCAGGAAAAAGTTTCTCGACTAAGATTATAAAATAAGTGGTCCAAAATCCGATCTGCAATCCTAAGAAGGAAGCCCAGCGTATGATCCTAGTACTTTTAGGGAAAAAGTCCGGGCTTGGCCCCAGGAGTTTCTCTTCTTCCTTGTCTCCATTGACATAATTCCGGAGAATTTTAATGCCCCATTTTTCCAAAACACCCGGTTTATAATCTGAATAAGATTCTACCCTTACATCCATCAGAAGGACGATCGGAAACTAAAATCGGAGGCAAGTCAACTCAATGGTGGAACCTTTCCGTCTGTTTTCATGGTCTAAGGCCCAGCTGGTCGAGTTTTCGTTCCCAAGATTTCATTCTTGACCATGATTTTCCGAAGATAGATATTAGAATTATGGCCTTCTCCAAACCATTTATTTCCAAATTATTCCCTGCATTTGTCGGCCTAATCGCCACGGTCGCGGTGCTCGTGTCTTGTAATACTGGTGATACTAATAAAGTAGATCTTACTGTCACTGGAACCGACGGTTCCACCTTTCCTATCCAGGGAGAAATCGATAAGGACAAGACTTCCAACTGCGGATCTGCAACTCCTTATTCCAGTTCCGGAACCGGAACAACCACTGGAACTACTACAAGCACTGGTTCCACTACGAATTTATTTACGATCAATTCCAGGATGTATTTTACTACAGGCGCGTTCGTAACCTTGAAATTCGTTTATGATGCTACTCAAAACCAAGGAACGGTAGATGCCCAACAAGGATTCTCCTTCTCAGGCCTACCTTTATTAGGAATTTCTCCGGTAGTTGCAAACTACGGAAAAATTTTCTGGGGAGGAAGTGGAGTGCCTGTGGACACGGGAACTTCTAGTACCCAGGCCCTCTCCTACTTAACGGTTACTGTGGACTTAGTAGGAAACAAAGTAACAACCGGATCCGCAGGTCTTGCCTTGACCCAATGTTATACTACTGACTTTATCAACTGTACTTCCGCTACTTCGTCCAGTATGTGTTATACCCAAGACGGTTTAAAATGTTATAATACGAATACCGCAAGCGGTCCTACAGTTTCAATTAAAGGTGATATTAACTGTACAAGTAACGCAATTCCTTCCGGTTCTTCAACAACCGGCCAATAACCAAAGTTTAGCATAAATAGCTAAAAGAAAAGCCGCGGATTTGTTCGCGGCTTTTTTATGTACATTTCCTGTTTGATTATCCCATATGGGATAATCCGATTTGCTTATATCCTCATAAGGATATTCGTCCCTTATTATCTAAAATATTTGACCGTCACGCGCTTTAGAAAATCATACTACTCTAAATTGCCCGTAATAAGGATAAAAATGAATCGTAAAACCATTTTCCTAATCGCATCTGCGTTAGTAATGTTCAATTGTGCTTTCCCTTCTACAAGAGAAGGAATGAGAGTCACAGACTTTAAAGCTCCAAAAAAAGTCGGAGATAAAATTTATATCAACGAATCCGTTGGCGGAAGTATCACTTTACCGTTCTGGATGTCCAAAATATCCGATGAGGAATTTACTGCTGCGGTAAAAGAATCCGTAGCGGCTGCAGGACTTTTCGAGACCCTCGAAGAACAATTCGGAAACAACTGGCATCTTAAAATCGAGATTGTAGACGTGGATCGCCCTCTTTTCGGAACCACTTTCACTGTAAAAACTAAAATCAAATACACTCTTTCCAAAGGAACTCAGGTAATTTCCGAACTTTTAGTAGATGAATCCGGTGAAGCTACTATGGGTGATGCGCTGATCGGCGTAAAAAGAATGAGATTAGCGAATGAAAACTCTGCAAGAGCGAATATCAAAAAGTTCTTAGAAGAAGTTTCTAAAGTACAAGTAAAAGCACCAGGCAAAAAATAATCGTTTTTTGACGGAGAAGGCGAGAGAAATTCTTTCGCCTTCTATTCGACTATTCAAAGGAATCAGACTTCCATCAGTTTGCGGAATTGTTCTTTAACAAGATTACCTTCGTTAGACTCAGGATAAGATTTCAAAAAGCTTAATAAACCTTCTACATCTGCCACAAATTCTTCGTTCAAACTTTTACGAATATTATATCGGTTCAATAAGGATAGAATGACAAGATCATCATCCGAGTTTCTTTCTTCTTTAGCGAATAAAGAATGAGCCAACTTCTTATCGTTCTTGTCTGCAATTTCCAATAATTTCAAAATCGGATAGGTATATAGACCATTCCGAAAATCCTTTAAGGGGATTTTTCCTGTTTGGTCTCCCGCTTGGAAATAATCGATCGCATCGTCTTGTTTCTGGAATAAAGAACCTAAACGTATCCCGAATTCATGCAGTTTTTTTCTGGTCTTCTTATGGGCTTCTGCCAATATTCCCGCCGCTTCCGAGACAGCCCCGAATAAGGACGCTGTTTTTCCATAGACTACTTTATTATATATATCTAATGTGATTTTGGGATTTTTTTCCCATTCCATCTGAATGAGCTCACTGACGGAAAGATCTTTAATCACTGTAGTGAATAGATCCATCAGATCGGGAGAACCCAAACTGTTTAGGTGATCAATCCCACACGCGAGAAGATAATCTCCGGCCAAAATAGATGTTTTGTTCCCGAATTTAGAAGGAACACTAGGCATTCCTCTTCTAGTTTGGGCCTCGTCCACCACATCGTCATGAAGAAGGCTCGCGGCATGGATCAGCTCGGCGATCGCACCTACGTCGGAGTATTTATCTCCCTTATAGCCCAGGATCTTACAAAGGCAATAATGTAGAATAGGACGTATTCTCTTTCCGCCGGACCGAATCGTATATTCTTTGATCTCTGCTAGAATGCGCAGATCTTCGTCTATGATATCTTTTAGTTTCTTATCGAACTTACGGACTAAGAGATCCTTCAATCCTTTTGCTTTCACGCGGGTTTCCTGTTACGACAGTATTTAGAAACGAATTTTTGGCTCAAGCAGTAAAGGAAACGAGGAGGGAAGTTCGAGACCTATTTCTGGTCAAGGTTTCCATTTATTGTCTAAGGCGAGAAGATGACGGGAAAGGATCTTTTCCATATCCCTATCCTCTTTTTTGCGGTAGATATGGATCAGGTTGCGGAACATTCTTTTGAGAATTGTCAGACTGCTCGCATGAGTGAAATATCTTTCATGCGCCTGAAATCCGTTCGCTTTTAGAAAACGAATGCATGTAGAACGATCCAACATTACGCCACCATGATAGGAATCTATATAGGTTTGGAATTCGGAAGATTCGAAATGAAGAAGGAAATGAAGAGGCATATTTACCCCGTATAAGGGGAGTTGTAATCTATGAGCCACTAACAAATAAATAACGGAAAGAGAGATCGGGATCCCCTTTTTAGAAGAGAATACCTTATGAAGGTAAGAATTGTTCGGATCCTCGTATTGATCGTGATTTCCGCCGAAACCTTCTTCCTGAGAGAGGACTCTGGTTAAAAAATGCACCTTAACTTCGTCGGAAGCAAGATCTTCATTTAGATCCACTAACTCTTCGACACGAATCGCAATCTTATCCAGATATGTTCTGAACTCCAAATAAGAAAGATCCGAATCAATCACGGAAGAAAGAAGGAACACACCCTCTTCCAGATCGTCGTAATGATTCGGATGACCCTTCTCCGCTAAGATAGAATAACGATAACTGATCCTTTCAGAATGAATTGCAGCACTTACGGAACGTGCAAAAACTCTAAGAGTCGGATCTTTTAGTTCATCTGCAATTTCTTGGACTCTAACTTGCCAAGGGATCATGCTAGCGATCTCTTTTATGATCCTAGATTTATCTTGAAGAGAAGAAAACTCTAACTGATAAAACTTGTCCTCGATCTTGTCCGGAGGAAAAGGAACTGTGCCGAAAAAAGAATCGGAGGATTGCATATCTATAAAATCGGATTTCAAAAACGAAAGTCAATTCGGATCTGAAATGATCGTATAAAAAAGGATGAGCAGTATAAATTAACTATGTCTTCCATCTTTTTCGAACGCACTTGTTCAAGTGATTAGAAAAATGAAATGAGACTTTTGTTATGTTAATAGAAATGTTCGGGTTAGAAAAATTTCTTTCTCTAACCCAAGAGGATTAAGCGGTTACTTGCTCTAATTCTTCCAATGCTTTCTTTTCTTGTTCCGCATTCGGAGGAGTTCCATGCCATCCAGGATTATTTTCCATGAAGGATACACCTTTTCCTAATACGGTTTCGAAAAGAATAATGGTAGGAGAACCTTTATGAGTTTTTGCCTTTTCGAAAGCGGAGATAATGGATTCAATATTATGACCATCTGCTTCTAATACATTCCAACCGAATGCAGCAAACTTTTTGTTTAGAGGTTCCAGATTCATCACGTCTTTAGTGAATCCGTCGATCTGGATCCCGTTTTTATCCATAAACGCGATCAGGTTATCGGTTTTATAGTGAGCAGCGGATTGTGCCGCTTCCCAAGTCATACCTTCTCCACATTCTCCGTCAGAGATACATGCATATACTTTGTAATCTTTTTTAGAAAGTCTTGCACCTAAAGCGATCCCAACTGCAACTGAAAGCCCTTGACCAAGAGATCCGGAAGAACTTTCGATCCCTTTTAAATAACGGGTAGAAGGATGTCCCTGTAATTTAGAGTTTATGTTCCTAAAGGTAAGAAGTTCGGACTCGGGAAAAAATCCAGCCTGAGCCATGGCTGCATAACGTACTGCGCATACGTGACCGTTGGAAAGGATGAGTCTGTCTCTATCTTCCCAATCCGGATCAGTAGGTTTATGATTTAGGACCTTTTTGTATAATACTGCGTAAATATCCGCAAGTCCGAGAGGACCACCCGGGTGACCGGATTTAGCCGCTGTGACCATTTTGATCACATTTTTGCGGATATTATTAGCGAATATTTTGATTTCTTTGGTGTCTTCCACGTAAGCAGCTCCGGTATTAATTCGAGCGGAACAAAAACAGTCCCGATAGATAAACGAGTGTGTATAATGGTAGAAAAATAAAATGAAGCTTCCTATGGAATTCTTTTTTTCTCGTCAGCCCGGACCAACCCATGAGTAACATCATAATAAGTGTAATAGCCGCGACTGCTCTGTGAATGTCTATATACAGTTTATCAACAGTAGCGATAAGCCCTGACTGTTCTATCCCTGGTCCTAAATATTTTAAGCCGAGCAGATAAACCGCGGTGCTTAAATTGAAAAGAATCCCTCCCAAATTAAAGATCCTATGCAATCGGTTGTTTCTAAAACGAAACCAATACCCCGTATAAAAAAAAAGGATAGAGAGAGTCATTCCGGTATTGATCAGAAAAAGAGACATCTGTCCAAAAGACAATATTTGAAAGCTGGAGAAAATCCTTTTTAATCGATTGACCCGACAAAATGATTTCGAAAACTGTCTCTTGAACGCTGCCTTAGCTCAATTGGTAGAGCATCTGATTTGTAATCAGACGGTTGTGGGTTCGATTCCTATAGGCAGCTCGTTCATTTTCCGAATAAGATTGACCAGCCACCCTGAGCAAAAATAATGGCTCTCAACAACGGGTAGGTACTCAAGCGGTCAACGAGGGCAGACTGTAAATCTGCTGGCCCAGCCTTCGAAGGTTCGAATCCTTCCCTGCCCAAAAGTTTCTCCCTTTCCCATTAAAACAAAATCCTAATATACTAAAAAATCCGGAAGGATTCGAATTGAGCAATGCGTTCGCGCCCCATAGGAAGCGATGCGAGACAGGAAGTCGAGCAAGCATTGCGACGAGCCTACGCGAGCGAGGCAGGAGTGCCGAGCGAAGGGGAGGCGAATCCGCATTTTCTAATTTCAATTAATATTCTGACTGCGTAACGGCGAATCCGTCCTGCCCTATTCTAGTCTTTCGTGTCCGATTTAGATTTTGCTTCACTTCGTTCAGCAACCCTACGGGTTTTTCCGCTTCCTATGGGGCGCGGAAAAATGTAACGGCGAATCTTCCACACGCGACAGCGATCGCAGCGGAAATCCGGCAATGCACCATTTATGGTGCTTTGCTGATTGGAGAGTAGAGCGCGATCCGAGCAAAGCGAAGGAGTCGCCCAAATTATAAATTTAAGGAACCTTAATACCAACCAAGGTCTCATAAAGAACAAGAGAGCCACCCATGAAACTCAAAAAAGAATTCGTTACACCTTATTTAGTTTTTATCTTCCTTATTGTCGGTGCCACTGGTGTTTTGATGTTCTTTCATCTCTTAGATGATTATACAAAAGTTGTTCATGAATTCTTGGGTGTAAGTTTTGTACTGTTTGCGATTTTCCATATACGAATGAATTGGAGTAGTATTAAAAATTATGCGAAGAAGAAACAACTTCTTCTTCCGAGTATTGCAATTTTGATCATTTCAATCGCATTTATCGTTGGCGGAAAGATGCACGGAAACCTGGAACAGGATATTCTGGAAAAAGTATTAAGATCTCCCGTTTCAGATTCTTTAAAACTGTTGAATGGAAACTATCAGCAAGCAGAGGAAATCCTAAAAAAGAATAATGTAATCATAGACGATCCTTCTAAATCTTTAGAAGAGATCAGTATCCAAAATAAAAAGTCTCCGGAAGAAATTGTGGAATTGATCTTGAAGTGATACTGAACATGAATCCAAACATACAAATTAAAACTTCTCATTACTATATGCTGAAGACGATTACTGTCTTATCAATAACCGCCGCCTTCTTTTTGATTGACTGCAAAAAATCTGACACCTCGGAAGACCAAACGATCGCGATCATCAATGCGAATATCTTTGATGGAGAAAATCTGATTAAAGATCGCACGTTGGTAATTAAGGGGAATCGTATTCATTCTATCGGAGGAGATATTCCTGCAGGCGCCAGAATTGTAGATGCAAACGGCGGAATGTTAATGCCGGGTCTAATAGACTCACATGTTCATACGGATATAGACGGTTTACATGATGCTCTCTTATTCGGAGTGACTACGGAATTAGAAATGACCGGCCAATGGATGTTTTGGGAACGTTGGCAAATTGCAAATAGGACCGATCTTGCCGATATACGTTCTGCAGGTATGGGAATCACTCCTCCTGGAGGACATCCTACACAGTATATGCAGCTGAGTAGTAACTGGTTCTTAAAAACATTTTATCGTTATCCATTCGTTTCCACTCCGGAAGAAGCAATCAAGTTCGTAGACAAACAAGTAGAAGAAGGTTCCGACTTCATTAAGATCATTATAGAAAATGGAGACACTGTAGGCACACCAGGGCTTCCGGTAATTGATGATCCAACTTTAGTTGCTTCCGTTAAAGCTTCTCATCGTCACGGAAAGATGGCAATCGCTCATGTCACTTCTGTTGTCGGAGGTCGAAGAGCAATTTCCGCTGGAGTAGATGGATTGGCACATATGTTCTTTGACGAAAAACCTGATAAGGAACTGATCTCTGCGATTCGGTCTTCCGGAGCTTTTATTGTACCTACATTGACTACACTCTCCACGGCTTTCGGAAATAGTCCCCGCACATTAGTCGAGGATAAACGTGTTAGTTCCAAGTTAAGTAAAGAATGGTTAGAAGCCCTCTCCAAAAATATGAATGTTTATCCTAAGGGAAAATTAGAAAATTCTTTCGAAAGTGTAATGGCTCTTCATAAAGCAGGTGTGGATATATTAGCGGGAAGTGATGTATCCGAGCCGATTGCAGATCTGGGCGGACTTGCTCATGGTGCAAGTCTTCATCATGAATTGCAGTTGTTGGTGGCGGCAGGATTCAAGCCTATCGAGGCATTACGCGCTGCCACTTCCGTTCCAGCGAGAAGATTTAGTTTAAATGATCGTGGTAGAATTTTTCCAGGAGGAAGAGCGGACTTACTATTGATTGATGGAAATCCAACTCAGAATATTTCTGATACTTTATCCATCCGCAATGTTTGGTGCGCAGGTATACAACAGTAAGTTAGAACAACTTTCTTAATTCTTACTCCAAACCACATAAGAAGGTTTCACGGAAACTACAAAGTATCTGTCCTTGATTCTGATCTCCGCATAAGCACGATTTAGAACTTTACGATATACTATAAATTCCAAATTCCAAGGCCCAGGCTCGGAAGAAGGACCCAAAACTTTTACTAGAGTGGGCTCCGCATTCGATTCGGATTCTGATCCGTTTTTCCAGATCCATTTTACGGAAAGAGGAAGATAAGCCGGATCAGCGAATGCAAAACTCGCCTCTTCCTCTTCTTCTGCTACGATAGAAAGTAATGTTTCCAGACTTCCAGGAGAAACTTCTTTGCAGAACTGAGGTTGGATAGAAGGAGTCCCGAAGAATGGCCTACGTATTACCTTACATAAATATTTTGCTCTGTCCGGAACTACAAGATCCGCTTCTTTGTCTCGAGCATCCCAGAAAGGAAATTTATTTCTGTTCTCTGGTGGGATAAGTTTGTTCAGAATGTCTGCCGATTCTGAATCTTCTTCTGAATCGTCGTCTTTGTCTGAAGTTTTGGAGCCGACTTGCTTTAAGAATAAGTCTATCGCTTCTCTGCCACCGCCCTCGATTGCATAAGCAAATACCGGATCGGGATTTTCTCTCATCAAAATTTTGAGAGCTGGTAAATAGGTTTGGATCCAATCCCAATTACCTGACTGACAAATCTTCTTCATTAATATTTCGGATTCATCACCTGCGTTGAATGAATCTCCGATCATCGTGCAGGCTTCTTTTTTTCTGTCCATGATCAGCAGATTTTTCGCAGTCTCCCATTTTCCTCTTTTAGAAGAAGCATAAGTGCTGCTTGTCAGAAAATATCTGGTGCTAGATTCGAATTTTCCGTTATGTCTGAGAAACTTTGCATATAAGAATAATAGATCCGATTTGGATTCATTACTCAAGTCCTTGAATCTTCCAGAAAGGAATACTCTTTTGTATGGAGTTCCTTTTCCGGATTGTATAGAAGATCCCACCCAAAGTGGAAGCGCCTCATCTTTTGTAAGAACATCCTTGGAGAATAGATAAAAGAATATATTATCCCATCCTTCAAAATCTCTTTGTTTCATTTTGAGAGAATAACAAAGACGGATCAAAGAATGATTTTCTTTTTTAGATAATACTCTATATGGATCGGGAGGAGTCGGTTGGATCAGTTCTCCAGTTTCCGGATGAACAGTCGGTTCAGGCGGCACCCAAACTGGAGTTTCCTTAGAGCAAGAATTTATAACTGCAAGCAAAGAGAACGGTGTGACTCCCAATCCATCCGAAAGTGTTTTTACTAAAGAAGACCATTCCCCTTTTTTATTTTTTAAACTTCCTGCTTTGGTTTGGTATTGGATGGCAGGAAGGTATTTATTAAATTTTTCATATAAAAAATAAAGCCTGGAAGATGCTGTCTTTTTAAAATCTCCAGTGCCGGAAGATCGAACTACTTCTTCGTATAATGGGATTGCGAATACCGGAGAAAGTTTTTCTAATTCGTAAGCTTCTTCATAAGAAACTGCGAAGCTCAAACTAGGGAAAAAGGAAAATAACAGAAAGAAAAGAGCCGCGTTCTTTCTTTTAGAAAACATTCTTCAAAAGCTCCTGTTTTGCATCCGACTTATGGGTCAGAGGACAGGTCTCCGCGGGAAGATGAGATGGATGAAATAATTCACTGGTCTTTTTAGGACAATCCGGCCCGGGAAGTTTTCCAGATTCAGGACAGATTTCCATCGTCACTGCTCTTTGGGAGTATTGGTATTTTTTTCTTTCTTCCTTATCTCCGGATTCCGCGGAATCGAATAGTTTAGCGATGGTTCCCCATAAAGGAGCAGCAATTGTTCCGCCTAACGCAGAACTTCCCATCCCAAAACCTGGAGAATCATAACCTAACCAAACTGCCATTGAAATTCCAGGCCTTACACCAACGAACCATGCGTCTCTATGCTCGTTCGTAGTACCCGTTTTTCCTGCTACTTCTCCCCTATAGCCAGTATTTCGGACACCTGCATGATTTGCACTTCCATGCAGTAGATCCACCATGATCTCAGCAGTAGGTGGTGTGATCGCTTTTCTAGTCTGAGGCCATTTCAAATTGAATTCGTCTTGGTCCTTTCTTTGATAAACAACGTTACCCGCTCTATCTACCACTTTTTCGATCAAATGAGGTCTTACTATATTTCCGTCATTTGCAAATGCAGAATATGCAGAAGCCATTTCCAAAGGAGAAAGTTCCAAGGAACCGAGAGCCAAAGAAAGATCTCGTCTAAATCTGCTTTTCAAAACTTTCTCTTCTGGAAAGAAAAACCTTTCGAATGCGGCAGAAATCTCACCTAATCCGAGTTTTTCGGCGATCTGGACCGCCGCAGTGTTTTTGGATTTTGCAAGTGCAACTCTGAGGGAAATATCCCCATCGTATTGGTTTCCTATATTTTCAGGCATCCAATTCGAGACCGAATTTTTATAAATCAAAGGTGCATCTAAGATATGTGTCGCAGGATTCGCGATCCCGGAATCGATCGCTTCCGAATATAGGATCGGTTTGATCGTAGATCCGGTTTGTCGATACATTCCGGTCGCTCTAGGAAATTGATTATCCGATTTGAATTCCGTTCCTCCGTGTAAAAGAAGAACATCTCCTGTTTGAGGATCCACCGCTACTACTGCAGCCTGAAGCCCGCTATCTCCTCCGGTTACAAATCGGTCCGTATCTATAAATAACTCCAATGCAGGAGAAAGATCTGCGACTAAATTCCGGAAAGGAGTTACATCCGCATTTTTACCATTCTCAGTGAGACGGTTTCGTCTAACCTGTCCGCCTTTTAGAAGATTTTCCACATGTGTTTTGACCACCTTCTGCAATTCGGCCTGAACAGGTTGAGAAATTGTGGTATAAACTGAAAATCCTCCGCTTTCATAAATGTTGGTGTCAGGATACATTGTTTGGAGAAATTTTCTGACATGTTCAGTTACGTAAGGAGAATCATCCTTACGATTTCCATACACTGTCTCTCCGGGAGAACGTGTATTGAATGTTTGGTAGATATCTTGGATTGTTGGCCTTAGATCTTCTTTTAATGCGCCGTCATTTTCTAAAGATCGGAGGATTGCCTCTACTCTTCCGGAAGATAGATCAGGGTTTTTTAATGGAGAAAAACGATTTGGAGCGGAAGCCAAAGAAGCCAGAACGATCATCTCGGATACATTTAAATCTTTCGGTTTTTTACCGAAATAAAACTCCGAAGCACTCGCAAATCCGAAGGCACCGTGACCCAAATATACATTATTCATATAATGTAAAAGGATCTTCTCTTTGTCCAAAGAAGATTCCAAAGCATAAGCAAGTTGGGCTTCTTTTAACTTTCTTCCCAAACTTTTTTCACGATCATTCAGAAGGATACGAGCCAGCTGCTGAGTGATTGTAGAAGCGCCTTGTTTAAATCGAAGACTGATTATATTTACGAAAAATGCGCGTAGCACCGAAGAATAATGGATTCCTCCGTGTGAAAAAAAGCTACGGTCTTCTACAAGAAGCACCATTCTTTTTAGATTTTCCGGATAAGCTTCCCATTCTAGGTTGCTTGTTTTTTTGCCGAAAATTTCGGAAACTTTCCTTCCGTCCCTATCATAAATGACAGTAGGTTGATGAATATAAAAAATACTTAATAGACCTGGGACTTCCGCTTCTCTTTGGATAACTCCCATCCAGAAAAAGATCAGGAATACTAATGCCAAAGGTAAAGGGATCAGAACGAGCCAGATATTCGGACGGAATTTAGGAAATTGGAACCTTCTGCCCTTCTCTAATAATCTTTCCGATAAAGTTTTGATCGGACGATGGAAAGCGGTAGGAGTATCGGTTTCGGTCCTGACCCTTTGGAACCAAGGACGGTCCTCAGAAGGATTTTTGGACCAGGACTCTTTCCAATTCTCCCATTTGGATTGGATACCGTCAAGGAAGCCGGTAAGTGTAGATTCTTTTGAGACTTCTTTTTGGATAGGACGAATAGAAGGTCTTTCTCTTTCCTGATATGTTGGAATTCCAACAGGTGGTGCAGGTATCTCCTCTTTGGGTGAGGGTTTTTCTTCTATAATCTCAGGGGGAGAAGATACGTATTTGACTAATGCCTTCTGGCCGCAGCGATAACAAGTGAGTTTAAAAACAGTCCCTGTAGGAACTCCTTCCGGCAGCCTGGAAACGGTTCCGCAAGAAAGGCATTCAAACTTGGTTTCGGTAAGAGTGCGAACCTTAGTTTCCAACATCTCTATTAATGTCGGAGAGATCCACTAACCCTACAAGCAAGAAAGTGTTACGGCACCGGTTTTCTTTCGGTGATTACCAGGAAATCAGCCAATTTCCAATCTTCTTCTTGAAAACTTTTGCCTTCTTCCGAAGGGAAAATGCTGACCGTCAAAACATTCAGGCCCATCTGTTTCAGCCTATATGTCAGTCCCAAACTTTTATCAGAATGGAATCTTCCGTTCACATGTACGATCTTTCTTTTTAATAAAAAGTATGCCTCTGCAATCGAATCAGCCATAGAAGCATCCCAAACATATTGGGCATCTATAAACTTTTGTTTATCCGGAGAAAATCCTGTAGGCGAATGTTCTGCTATCATTGCAGACAGAAGTTCTTCGTATTCTTTTTGTCTGAATAAATTATAAGTATATCTAGGTGGAAGAAAAGGAGATCTGATCTTATATAAAGAATCCAAACCTTGGTGGGATACAAGGTTCACATATTTTCTGGGAGCGTTAGCCGCAAGCACGGGAAGATTTTTTTCTTTTGCAAAAGAAACCATCGGATGATAATCAGTTTGGTAATTCGGCCAAAATTTCCCGGAATTCAAAAAACCTCTTTCAGTGATCTCTCCCTTACAGTATTCGTCCACTGATCTTTGCTGATCCTTCTCCAACATTTCCAAGGAAAGAAGTAACGAATATGTGGAGGCAATTTTTTTAAAAGCCTCCAATTTCCAAGCATGTCCTACCTTATCATTATGCTCTTCTCCGAAAATAATAACGTCCGCATCTTTAGCCTTTTCTATGATAGATGAAAGATCCACCTTAGATTTACTTTTTGAATCATAAACTTCAGGATTAAAAGTTTGGGAGAATAAGAAAGTAGGAAAAAGAAGAAGGAGCCAAAAAATACGAAACAGCATGAAACTTAGTTTGGAAATCGAAAGAAAAAAGAAAAGAACTTAAATAGGTATTAGAAGCTTGTAAATCGATCGACAAGGATCCGAATGATCCGATCATTCTACCTGCTTTTGAAGAGGTGAAAATGAATACGGAAACGATTATAATTAAAACAGCTCATGGAGAAATGCAAACATTCGTGGCTTATCCGGATTCTTCTCCTTCTCCTTGTATTTTAGTATTACAAGAAGCTTTCGGAGTAAACGATCATATCAAAGATATTGCTGTTCGATTTGCTAAAGAAGGTTACCTCGCAGTCGCTCCCGAACTTTATTATAGAACCGCTCCTCCAGGATTTGCGGGAAGTTACGAAGACTTCATGGCATTAAAACCTCATTTCAGCCAATTAACTCCTGAAAATTTAAAATCGGATCTGGATGCAGTCTTGGATTGGATCAAAACAAATCCTAAAAGTATTCCGAATAGAATTGCAAGTATAGGTTATTGTTTGGGTGGATGGGTTTCCTTTTTGGCGAATTCCCTTTATACTTTCAAGGCAGCTATTTCATATTACGGATCTAGGATTGTCCAAACTTCGGAAGAATATTCTCCCAAACAAAATGCACCCTTACTTTTGGTTTGGGCGGGCAAGGACAGAAGTGTAAAACAAACTCATATAGCCGCGATCTCAGAATTACTAAAAAGTTCGGGAAAAAATTACGTGGAGTTAGTCTTTTCGGAAGCAGAGCATGGATTTTTTTGTGATGCAAGAGCGGCGTATCATAAAACTTCTGCCGCTCAGGCCTGGGCAATCACATTAGCTTTTTTGAAAGAACATATTTAAGTATCTGCTTGTAGGAATTCCCACAATACGATTTGAATCGTTGTTGGAACTCCTACATCGCAATAAAAAGTAAAATTTACTACTTCAATACCTTCTCAATTTGATCCATGACTTCTTTGCTATCCGGTTCCGTTCCTGAACGAAATCTAGCTACGATCTTACCCGCAGGAGAGATTAGGAACTTTTCAAAATTCCATTTTACATCGCCTGGATCCGGAGAGCTGGAAGTGAGATAGGTATAGAGGGGATGTTGGTCTTCTCCCTTAACCGAGATCTTGGACATCATATCGAAGGTTGCGCCTTTTTTTACTCTGCAGAATTGTTCTATCTCTGCATCGCTACCAGGTTCTTGGGATAAAAAATTATTCGCAGGAAAGCCAACGATCTCGAAACCCTTCCCCTTGTATTTTTTATATACCTTTTCCAAATTTTCATATTGGTAGGTATACCCACATTTGGAAGCGACGTTTACGATAAGTAAGGTCTTACCTTTGTATTTGGAAAGTGCCACATCCTTTCCTTTGATATCCTTCACAGTAAAATCATAAACTGCTTTAGGCGCGGCATAAAGAGAAGAGGAAACTATCAGTAAGGAAAGTAAAATCAAAACGGATTTGAGAGCCATAGTGGAATCATATCCGAATCCCGGAAACAGGTCCATCCGTTTCCGGGATATTCTTTCGGTCTTAAACCGGTTTTTTAAGAGAAGATCGTTTTACTGCAAAACAAACTCTTTGGAAGTCCCAGTGAATTTTTTGTAAGTCCAGAAAATTCCCCAGAATTGTTTCGCCAAACCATTGTATACAACTCTGTAAGTTCCAGCTTGTTGGTTACGAATCAACCAAGTGATAGTTACTTCGGATGTAGCAGAAAGATCTCCACCGGTCCTTGCCCAATCATAAGCCGTATATGGATTATTATCGTTAGCAACAGTAGTCCAAGAGCTTCCGTTTTTCTTTTGGATCTCTAAATACGTATAAGTATTCGGATCATAAAAAGAAGAAAGAGATCCATCCAGTTTTTTATCCTGAACCACCCTAGGATGCGAACCTTGGAATTTGACAGTCACTGTATCTTTAGTCCTATTGTAAGAAGAGTTGGGATCAGTTAGAACTTTTCCGAAATCTCCTCCATCATTCACTATACCGTTCTGTGATAACCAAGTTTGAATAAACTGTTGGTTAGAAAGATCAGGAGGGTTCGGTCCTGCATTTGTAGAACGATTCGCCACTATATCCTTAGCGATCCGATCAAACTCTTGGATCAGTGCTGCATTCGCCCAAGGACCGTAAGCGGTAAATCCACCTTCGAAGTTCTGAGCTGAATATTCTTCACGAGTAGTCAGATACTGAGCATAAGCATTTGCCATTGCTCCTACAACTACATTGGAGATCCCCGCTGCAGCAAGAGTTGTAGTTAACTTTGCTTTCAACCTTCTTCCTGCATTCGTCGTTACTTCGAAAGGAGAAGCCACAATCGCAGTGTTTCCTATCGTGATCACTTGTAATGGAAGAACCACCGGAACAAAAGGCACTTGAGGATTCGGGAACCAGAAACTATCCACTTCTCCCACAGGCAGAAGTGTGAATTTTTCCTTATCACATGCCTCATACTTCGTGGAACTCAGTGCCAATTGGGCAAGAGGCCATAGATATCCTAAGATCTGAGCGGCACCGCTTAAGTTAGTTAAAGAATAATTTTTCTTAACCCAAACTCCATTCTCGAATACGAAATTGTTTCGGATCTCACCTTCTTTTGCGAATTCTACCGGAGCACCTTCTTCATCTCCTGCTAAAAATCCACCGCCGATCGTTGCTACGCAGGTCGTATTTCCAGTGCCGGTATCCCAAGGCATGGAGAAGGTCCCGATATAGGAAGGATCTACAGCAATTTTATTATTCCAAACCACATGAGAATGTCTATAACCGATATTCCCGGTAAGCGTAGTGGTAGCCGCATTATATAATTCTAATGCTCGAGTTCCTTGCTTAGTTCCGTGAACGATAGGATTCTCCAAAGCGTCTAAACTTGGATCAATATCATTCGGTCTTAAAAAAGGTTTCGTAATATCGGAAGGATCAGGAGTATTCGGACTCACATCTCCCATAGGTCCCTGGGGAAATGCAGCCACAAAGTTTCCACCGAATGTGCTTTCCGCCAAGTAAGAAGCGTAACCCTTATTATCCCCATGAGCTCTACGATTTGTAATTCCAAGAGAAGTTCCGTGAACGGCAAACCAGTTCAGTAATCCGATCGGAGAACCGTCCGTCCCTTCAAAACGAAGTAAACTCATCGTCTCGTTTATATTCGAAGAATAATTTGTTTTGTCCAAGTTCCACGCATAAGCAGCGGAAGATCTATTATTTGCAAAATTGGAAAGATTTCCTGAAGCAAATTTGATCCTAGCTTCCCTTCTATTATTATAGGCTGCCTTGATAGAATCGGCGATACCGTTCACTACTATATTATAGTGAACCTTATCAAAACCGACTACTCCGTTGAATAAATTGAATAATGTGTACCAAGAAATATTAGAAGGAGCGGAATGTGTATGAGTCGCGAATAAAAGAACATTATCATTGTTAAACGCAGATCCATAACCGTCGGCCTGTAACTTTTTAATGACGCCCATTTTTACACTTTGGTACATATGGATCATATCGTTGGTCACAATTGCCACTCTTGCCCCGCCTGGACGTTCAATCACGAAAGCTCTGGAATAAAGCCTCATAGCCAAACCGGACATTTCGTCACCTGGACTATTATAGCCGGTACTTGATTGTACGAATGGTCCCGTTATATCAGCCTTTGCTGCACCGACCAAAAACACATCCGCAGGAGTAGATGTAGGTAAAGCGAGACTATTTAGAATAGGATTAGAGCTGGATTCTTTTATTCCATTAGAAGAAACGGCCAGTTCTAATAATTTATCGTCGTCTGACTTCTGATCACAACTGGTTAGGATGAATATCAGAGCCATTGCTAGGGTTAAAAATTTCGTTTGTTTATTTTTCATTTCCCTTGCCTCCACAGTTCAACGAAGTGGGTTAACCGAAATTTAAGGAAGGTCAAACGATTTTTAAAAAAGATGTAAGTAAGCACATACGTTCGAAAAAAACATTATAAGTTTTGAATTTATTTCGAACGCAGAGCGTCACTCGTTGGATAATTTTATAATTAAAATATAAGTGATCGGTACACCGATGTAAGTGAGGCTGCGAACTTGACTGGCCTATGGGGTAAATTTTTATTTCTTAGCGATAAACCAATCAAAACTGAAACTTGCCACATTCGCTTGTGTCTCATCAAAAAGTTCCACTCCGACTGTGAGCCCTGCTCTTCCCTTTTTTTCAAGTTGGGCCATAAACGCGGACCATTCCTCTTCGTCGATCACTCCTCTGGAGACAACTCTACCTTGTGCGGGCTTTTTATATTTTACTTCGGACTTACGAACTACCGGAATAATTTCAAAAGGAAGAGAAGCCACTTTGGAAAGTAAATATTCCCCTCCACTCCCTTCTGCGAGAGCGAATAACGCTGCAGCATGTCCCGAGCCCACATGGTTTTTATAGATCGGTTTGTCTTCCATGACTAAGAGAGCATCCTCTCCTTGTTTAGGCCTGGAAAGTTGGATATGTACGTTGAACGGTATGGATAAAACGTCGAATTTCTCTGTCATATACCTAGTTAGAAATTTGGTTCGTTTTATATCAAACCGAAAAGAATACAAATGGTCGATTTATTCTTAGATTCGTTTGCAAAACGAACTTTTGGATCATTCCATATCCAGCATTTTCATCTGGTATTGAAGTTTTCCCCTGGAAATTTTTAGAAGACGAGCAGCCTCTGATTTATTCCCTTTACACTTCTGTAATGCCGTTTCAATCAATCTTCTGGAATACATAGAAACCAATGACTCAAATCCTGCAGCATAAGATCCATTTGAAATCGGTATTTCTCCCATCTCTTCTCTTTGGGAACTTTTGAGTTCTAATAATTCAGGGGGAAGATCTGAAATTTTAATATGATCCCCTTTCAAATCTGCAAGAGTTCGGATAATACAGTTTTCCAATTCACGTATATTTCCGGACCAAGGAAATTCCAAGAACAGATCCATAACCTCTTCGCTTATATTAGGTTTATCCATTTCCATTTGTTTGGAATAATGTTCTACGAATCGATTCGTAAGAAACGGGATATCGGATCTTCTTTCTCTCAAAGGTGGGATCCCTATTTCGAATACATTGATCCTATAATATAAATCCTCTCTAAAAGTTCCCTTTGCTACCATCGATCTTAAGTTTCTGTGGGTAGCAAAAATTGCCCTACATTCCGCCTTAAGTTCTGAACGTCCTCCCACTTGTTTATATTTACGTTCTTGTAATAATCTTAATATTTTAGGTTGGATCTCGATAGGCATCTCACCTACTTCGTCAAAAAATAAGGTTCCTCCGTTTGCCTCCGCAACAAGTCCTGCATAATCGGACTTTGCATCGGTAAAAGCCCCTTTTACGTATCCGAAGATCTGGCTTTCCCAAAGATTTGCGGGCACTGCAGCACAATTGATCGGCACAAATGGACTGTCCTTTCCTTTTCCTAATTCATGAAGAAGTCCCGCAATGATCTCCTTTCCGGTTCCCGTTTCTCCGGTGATCAATACGGGTTGTTCTCTTCCTGAAATTCTTTCTACCCTATCCACGACTGCCTGCATGCTTCTTGATGCATATATTAAGGTTTTATTAGATAATACTCTTTCTTGAGGGACAGCATCATAGATAGAGTCCCTTTCTAAAATGGTTCTCTCCAAATTAGAAGTATATTGTTGTAATTCCTGCCTTGCTTCTCGAATAGAACGGACCATCGCATTGAATGCCTGGGTCAATAATCCTATCTCATCTTTATTGCGAACTTCTACTTCGACGGAAAGTTCTCCTCCTTCTACCCTATCCAACCCTTTTAATAAAGCGAATAGTGGGTTTAATATGGAGATTTTCATAAAGATCAGGAATCCGAAAATCAATACACAAAGGCCGACAAAAAGTCGGATCGCCCAATCCAAAACATATCCGTGAACAAAACTTCTATAAGAAGAATATTCCAAACCCATCTCAGTATTATTTATAAAATTCTGATATACGATAAGAGGTTTTCCGGAAGAAGTCAGAATAAAGGAACGAACCCCCAGAACCGCGGCACTCAGATCCGATTTAGAAGTATTTTCCCCAATTTTAGAAAGAAAAACCGAATCCTTAGGGGGAGATATTAATTTCGCATTTTGTAATACATTTGTCTGGATACTATCGTATTCATTTTCTATCGCCTTACTCAATCCGCCTGACATTACCTGGGTCACTGATAATGCCATTGCAAGAACTATGGTTAAGATCCTGACAGTGAGAGAAGTCCTATGACCTCCATAACTTACGAAAAATATATGGAATACAAAAAATCCGGAAATGACGGAGATCGCTAATGCGTTTACGAATACTTCTGCACTTACTTGTCCCAATCTGAATAATGTAAGATAGATGGTAGGTATCAAAAAATTTAAGAAGAAAGAGCCTAAAATCCCACCGAGAGCGATTTTTTTCTGATCCTTATTCTTTAGAATTTGCGCGATTGCAATAACAATGACACTCAAAGCTAAGAACAAAGAAAAGATCGCGACTACCCTTCCCGGAAATGTAGCGGTTAGGTCCCAGTATTGTCCGTTAAATCTAAAAGTTTTCACTGCATCTTTCGTTTCCCATACGAACCATAGAGAAATACATGCAGCGATCCCTAATTGGATTTTAAAAAGATAAGAAGAGACTTTTGGGAAAACGACGGATGGAAATTTCAGAAAAAATCTTTGGTAGAAGACTGCTGCAAATAATGCGGCAGAAACTGTGATCCATCTATGCAATGCACCTCTTGGATCTGTTTCAATCGAAGCATAAACACATCCAGAATATAAAAAAACTAAACATAAAAAAGAGAGCATCAACTCTCTGATCCCGGAAATCTTATTTTTTACGCTTAGGCAATACACTACTCCTAGAATACATAGAAGTACTGCGATTAAAAAGGAAAGGGTCAGGAATTGGAGATACATGAAGTAAAAGTGGAGTTTAAAAAGACCATTCCGAAACGGAAGGTCAAGCGACATTTCGATTTTATTGGATCAAGTTTCGAAACGCCGCTTAAGTAATAGTTCTAACGTTTTCCTTTTTTATGAAAATATTCTTCTAATCTTTCTTTTACGTTTTCTCTGATATCCAAATAGAAGAGTCCGTAATCGGAGATATGATAATTTTTCTTATTCCCTCTTCTGGATTCATAATTTGGATTAGAAGGTAAATCAACCCAAAGTGTCTCTCCTTCACATTTAGTTCTGACATAAGCTTTATCCAATGTGGAGAATTGGATCCCCACTCCGCCCTTATGTTCTTCTTTAGGAGTTTCAGCACTGTTTTGAGTCCAGTTGACTGGATTTACACAAACCCCTCCTACATATCTTTCAGGAGGAAGTGCAAAATCGGAAAGTTGAGATCCCCATTTTTTGGAATTCCAACTGATATAACATCCCAGGTCTTTGGAATTACTACATACCTTTAAATTTTTAAATTCGGAAGAATGTACAGCCCAACCGGGAAGATATGCGGCTACAAAGTTCGGGACCTTCTTCTTATCCAAATATTCTTTTAATACATGGACAAGCATCATGGAACCTTGGCTATGACCTGCTATAAAAAATGGTCTTCCTTGGTTATAATGTTTTAGATAATGATCGAATGCGGAGAGCACATCTTTTTTTGCTATCTCGAAAGCCTTCTCTCCATTTCCGGAATCATCTATAAAAGAATATAACGCAGCCTGTCTATATCTAGGTGCATACACTTTCGCGGACTCATTAAAAACAGAGGCCTGCATTTTTAAAGGAGAAAGTCCATAAACAATCAGACTACTTCCTATCTCAGCATTCCATCCTTCTGCCTTAATAAAAGTGGTAGGATGAACAAAGAATACATCCGCCTTCGCAATACTCTGCCCGTCCTTGAAACCGGAAATTGCGGGGACCTCATCCGGATCGTCTTTCAGTTCAGGAAGAGCCGCCCAAGATTCTTTTTTAGAATAATCAGGAGAAGCCGGAACACTCTCTTGTGTAAATGGGCCGGAAGGTTTGATCAAATACAGAAAGATCGAAGTACAGTTTGAAAATATAAATCCCCAAAACAACAAAGAAGAATATAAGAAAAGTCTCATACGTTAGAAATCCTCCTCTTTCCCTCTGATTTTATTTTGGGAAAGATAGCAGAAGATATAAAGCAATATCCGTGCCGAGTGGAGAAGGTCCCAAACTTTCAATCATTCGCATATAACAGCGATTCTATTGGTTTGGCGGAATAAAAATCGATTGAAATCAATCAATTGTCCATTTTCGGCGATTGAAAATGATCATCTGAATTTTCTTAGAATAACGATTCAGCGAATACTTTCAAAATTTTGAATCTATTTTGTAGAACATACGCTATGCAAAACATTTTTTGCGTTAGGCACAGGTCTTGCTTTAGGAAGCATACCGGACCGAATAAATTCGGGACCGGGGAGGAAAAAAAATGCTGAAGAGAATCACGATGTTAATGCCTTTGCTGATCGGTGCACTGCTATTTGCAGGAGCTGGAGAAGTGGATGCTGCTCGTTGTAAAACAACCGGTCTCTTGATCAAGACGACTAGTTGCTCTTACTCTACAAAAAAGATCGAAGCTAGACCCGGGATATTTAGGGACGTAAGATACCAAGTACCAGAAGGAACTGCTCCCGCCGGCGGATGGCCTGTCGTAGTGATGTACCAAGGATCTTTCTTTACGGTACAATTCTCACGTACCCAAGGAGCACCTTTCGGTGGATATTACGAAGTAAAAGTTATCGAGAAGATGTTGGATAATGGATTCGCAGTTATCGCTCCGGATGCTGGGTTGGATCTTTTCTGGGAAACCAATTTACCTACGATCTACGAACTGACAGCAGATTATATTTTCCTAAATAATCTATTTGCTGCGATCCGTAATGGAAGTTTCGGGCCTATCAATTCGAATAAAAAATTCGCAACTGGTATTTCCAGTGGAGGATACAACACAAGCCGTATGGCAGTATCTTTCCCGGGAGAATTCAAAGCATTGGCGATACAATCCGGTTCTTATGCTACTTGCAGCGGCCCGATCTGTATTGTTCCAACTCTTCCCTCCAATCATCCGCCGACATTTTTTATGCACGGATTCGTGGATGCTGTAGTTCCTTGGTGGACCATGGATTTGTATTATGACAAACTCAGATCCCAAGGAATTCCTACGGATAGATATACGGATTACCTAGCAGGACATGAATGGGTATCCGCATCTGCAGGAAAAATATATTCTTGGTTTAACCAATACCGTTAAGTAAATTCCAATTCGAATCCGGTGTCCCCGCCGGATTCTTTTTTTAGGAAGAAGTCTATGAGATCCTTATCCAAATTCCGAATTTTAATCTTCTTATTTCCCTTCACCACAATCGTATTCTGTTTTTATTTTATGTTCTCCGGATCCGATCCGAAAGTCTCCTTCACCGCACACACAAGCAAATCTATAGAAGAACAAGTAAGTTTTGCAGAAACTCTCAATGATCCACTTTTTACCGAAGAAATTTCTGAAAACAATTCCGACAAAAATTTTACGGACTCTTTCGTATTAACCGAACTAGTAGGTTTTCCTTTTTTATCCAAGACTATGGAGATTTTTGAAAACTTGGGAGAGAATATATTTCGTCCAAATCTAAACCAAACTGAAAAATCGAAATCTTTTCATGAAAAACTGGAATATTTGGAAAATAAAAAATCTTTTGCCGGACTAGACAAATTCGAAGAAGAGGAATATATTCTTTTGCAGTTGAGAAAAAAAAAGGATCTCCGTGAGATCCTATACAAAACATTCGAAAAGCTTAAAGAAGAACTTTCTGAGACCCGGAAAAAGGAATTCCGAATGGAACTGGAATCCTTGGATCGATCGATCTCCGAACTTTCTAAAAAGAGCGGAAACCTTTAGCCTTATTTACGCATTAGGTCGATCTTGAGGATCGACCTTTTTTATTTTCTATTTTCCTATCCGATATAATCCTTTTAGAACGTAGTAGTGAATACGGGTCCAATGGCCCAGGATCTATTAAAGCTGAATAAGATCTCTGGTTCAGAGTATGCGTAGTTCGCCATGATCCCCATATTCGGATGTAGGAATACCATCAAGGTGGCAGAAACGTTCCAAGCGGCTTGGGTAAAGTTCCTTCTCGCATTGATCGTAAGGCTTATGAACTTTTTATAATCCATAAAGAAAACAATTCCTGCGCTTCTAGCTTGTCTGGAAACCTGAGTCATGGAATCCACAGTGCTTACGGAACCAACTCCTTGGTAATACCATGCATCCAATATACCGTTCGGATCCGCAGGATATCCATTCACATTGTTTTGTACGGTTCCTGCAGTGGTTCTTACGTTGATATGATATTCGTTACCTGCGTATTGGAAATACGGAGTAATGTACCAGCTTTGGATAGGCAATTTGATACGAAGTCCGGCCTTACCGACATCGGAACTATATCCATCGTCCGCATCTATGGTAGGAAATGATTCGTAAAGTCCGTTACCGACTGTGGTTCCTACAACGTTACGCGCCTTATAATAAGCTCCGAAGGCTGCATATCCTATACCCACCATTGGTTGGACATAACGACTTATGTTCATATAATAATCCAAGTTGGTAGAATAAACATTACCTCCCGCGTTTCCTTCCGCGGTATTCACTCCGACCGGAGGATTTCTAAGAGGAGCGAAATTCACATCCACTCTTGCATATGTAGCCTGGAAAACCAAAGAGTCGCTTAGGATCATAAATTGTAATCCTTTCTGAGGACCGATCCCTTCTACTCCTAAATCCATAGCACCATTTTGTGTAAGACCGCTTGCCCTACCCAATGAAGGAATTTCTCTTTGGCCTGAACTCGGATTTACATAGTTGAACGGAAGTTTCGTTTGTAATTGTAAATCGAATTGGCCGGCAAAGGCACCGAGCAAAATTCTCCATTTGTCTTTAGGCGGTTCCGCAGTTTCCTTTTCTTCTGCAGAGATAGGTAAGACCATAAGTGGAAGAATTAGTAAAAGAACAAATACCCTCACTAACCTCCCTTTCCATCCGTATCGCATTAACATTCTCCTCGTTTTTTTGTACGAGTCTCCTAAATCCATTTTGAAATTTTCAAGAGACTAATCTCCTTAAGCAGTTTTCGTGCCAGAAAGAAATTTATAAAATTTTCCCGAGAAACATGTATAAAACAAAGGGATACGGCATTCTAATTGGAACTGATTAAAATCGATCGACCGTTCTTTGCCGTACTGATTGAAAACAATCGATGTTTTTGGTTTCAAAACGATCGAAATAAATTAAATGCAGAATCAATGCAAGATACGAAGGCTCATCCAAGATAAAAATCTAAACTAGTATTGGCACAGTTCCTGCTAAAAGTCCTTGGGGGCTTTATGAGCTTGCAGCTGACTTTTTTTTCTTTTGGATCTTTGATTGTTTGTATATTCACCGCGGTACTCGGAAGTTTTTTAGCCGCAATCCGAAATAGATCCAAATCCAGTTCTTATTTGGCTGGAGCTTTCTTTCTATTATCAGTCCACGCATTCGCATTTGTGATCGCGTACAGTATAGATTCTCCCATAGCAGCGTACCATAGATGGTTGATCTTGGCTGTCATTCCTGCATTTTCTTGTATGGGTCAGTTCTTCTTCTTTTATCCAAGTCCTATAAAAGAAAAATTTGCTTTTCGTTTTTTCAGCGCCCAATTATTCATTTGGCTCACCTTCTCTATATATTATGTTTTCTGCACATTCCAGAAAGAACCTGTATTTGATTTTTCGGAACAGATCTGGACATACCCTTTACCCTTAGAAAATAAAATACTAGGAGTTTTGGTCCTAACTTATTCTTTCCTAATGATCTTTACCGGGATATGGAGAAGTTGGACTGCCTCCAAAGAATCCAATCGTTTTACGGGATTATTCGTCCTATTTTTCTCCCTTCTTATCTTCCCTCCTGTAATCGCAAACAGTATGAGTCGCGCAGGGATCATTTCTAGAACTGACTTTCTGACCGTTTATACGTTTTTTATGATCCCGGGAAGTTTTGTGGTCCTAGTACTTTATATCAATACTACTTCGGACCAGACACGTTTCCTAAACAGGATTACCGGGATTTGTTTGGGAACATTCTTACTCATTCTGTATTGGATAGGACTCGCTTCCGTGTCCAGGCAAGAAGATACATTCGATCTAAGTAAACTGAGAGAAGCAGAGAATTCGATTTTTATTAGGAAGAATATTTCAGGTTCGGCAATAGTCTCGCGTGTAGGAATTCCTACAGAACAAGGATCAAATCCTGGCCCCCGTCTTGGAACTCCTACGAATCACAATCCGGATTCTGATCCGCACGTTGGAATTCCAACAAACGAAAATCCAATCTCTCCTAAAAGATTTTTAAGACAATCCACAGGATATTATGACTCTGTTTTCCCTTCAGAAGCAGAGCGTTACTTTGTGGAAGGCAATAAAGAAAAATCCAGATCCGTATTATATAAATTCGACTTAGAAAATCAGAAATACGACGCAATATTCCCATACGAAGAATATAGAAATTTTCTTCATAAGGCAATCAGACCTTATTTTGCAGTTTTATTCATCACAGTATTCGTGATACTTTTCGGATTCAGACTTTTTTTCAGGGGAACAATTTGGAATCCTCTTAAAAACTTATTAATAGGAATCGGAAAAGTAAACCAAGGAGATCTAAACACTAAGATCCAAGTTCGTATCCAAGACGAGATTGGTTTTCTCACAGATTCATTCAATGGGATGGTAAGTTCCATCCGAGAAGCAAGAACCGCTCTCTCTGTGTATGCGGACACATTAGAAGATCAAGTCAAAGATCGAACTTCCAGACTTACAAAATTATTGGAGCAGCAGCAAGGAGATTATTTTTTAACGTCCCTTCTTCTCAAACCTTTCGGAATAGAGACCGCTCGAAACGGAAAAGTTTCCGTAGAATCATTTACACGCCAGAAAAAACAATTCTTGTTCAAAGAACAAAACCACGAGATCGGCGGAGATCTTTGTATGTCGACCAGCCTCAAGATAGGAGGGGCAAATTGTACAGTGTTTATGAACGCTGATGCAATGGGAAAGTCCATCCAAGGTGCAGGAGGCGCAATCGTTTTAGGTTCCGTATTCGGTGCCATCTTGAATAGGACCAGACTATTCGAAGATAAAACATTAGAGTTCAGTCCTCAACGTTGGTTGAGATCCGCTTTTTTAGAACTTTCTAAAGTGTTTGAAATTTTCGAAGGAAGTATGTTGGTCACTGCCGTCTTAGGAGTGATAGAAGAATCTACCGGTAAAACATACTTAGTAAACGCAGAACATCCTTCTCCCATCCTATACAGAAACGGAAAAGCAAGTCTGATCCCGACCAAACATTTTTTCAATCGGATCGGATTACCTTTCGATCCATCTTCAATATTTACCGTTCAATCCTTTCAGCTTAAACCCGGGGATTGTTTATTCTTAGGTTCCGATGGAAAAGACGATCTCATCGTCGGCCTCAGAGAAGATGGAAGCAAAGAGATCAACGAAAACCAAGAAGCATTCTTGTCCAGAATAGAAGAAGCAAAAGGAGATCTACATAAGATCTACCAAGGCATGGAAGAATATCTCACAGACGATATTTCCTTTTTGAAGATAGAGTACTCTTATTCCAAAGAGCCGCTTAAAACAAACGGGCAACCTACAATGTTCGTATCAAAAGAAATAAATTAAAAACAATAAGGAGAAAAAAATGCAAAGTGGATTTTTACTGGAGATAGTTCTCCCGATCTCACTTTTTATAATAATGTTCGGGATGGGGTTATCACTAACACTCAAGGATTTTGAAAGAGTGGCTTTATTTCCTAAAGCTGTATTGGTCGGTCTCTTAGCCCAACTTTTACTGTTACCGTTTTTAGGATTTATGGTAGCTACGATGTTCCATTTGGAACCATTATTGGCAGTTGGATTAATGGTATTATCCTGTTGCCCTTCCGGTCCGACTTCAAATATGTATTCGTATTTGTTCAAAGGAGATGTAGCATTATCCGTAACGTTAACTGCTTTAATTAGTGTGATCAAACCTTTCACTCTTCCGTTTTTAACTTACTATTCAATGGTATATTTTATGGGAGAAGGGAAAACGATAGACCTTCCTATTTTGAAAACCATCTTACAACTTTTTATCATCACTGTTCTCCCAGTAGGGATCGGAATGGCGGTTAAAAATTATTCTCCAAAATTCGCGGAAGGTTGTGAGAAACCCGTAAAAATTTTCTCAATGATCATTCTATTCGCGATCATAGCAGGTTTAGTAAAACAGAACTGGGAGAAGATGTGGGGATTTTTTGCTCAAAGTGGAGCCGCAGCTTTAACTATGAATTGTATCTGTATAAGTCTCGGATTTTTACTCGGGCTACTTTTACGTTTAAGTAGAACCCAAGCTGTTACGATCGCTTTCGAGTTAGGGATCCAAAATGGGACCACTGCACTTCTAGTCACTGGAACCATTTTGCAAGTCCCAACAATGACTGTAGTTCCTATCACTTATAGTCTTCTGATGTTCGTGACTGCATTGGTATTCGGGCTGTTCATATTGAAGAACAGAAGATCCATTTTGGATCAACCTTCTTTAGAAAGAGTGAGTTAAAAGTTAATAATAAAAACCCCGAAAGATTCTCTCCTTCGGGGTTTTAGAATTAAGCTTTATATCTTTCGATCAACATGGAGCCTGCAATTCCTCCATGAGCACATGCAGTGAGTAACACTTTGTTTGCATTAGGATCTTCTTGCAGGTCCATGATTGCATTATTCACCAGACGAACTCCTGTGGCTCCGAACGGATGACCGATTGCAATAGATCCTCCATTAGGATTGATCTTTTTCTCATCGAATTTTTTCTCCCAATCCCAACCGGTATCCATTCTCAGTTGTTCCATAGCGGCAACCGCAGTAGAAGCATATGCTTCATGGATCTCAACATAATCCATATCTTCTAATTTAAGATGCAGGTCTTCTAACAGACCTTCTGTGGCAACTGCTTGTCCAACTCCCATTAAATTCGGATGGACTCCTTTCATTCTCCAACCGGAAAGTAGTCCTTCTATTTTTAATCCTAAGGCTTTTGCTTTTTCAACAGTAGTGATAATCACTCCCGCGGCTCCGTCGGAGCGAGGACTTGCATTGAAGATAGAAACGGTAGGACCATGAGTTTTCTTCAGATCTTTGCCGTATTTTTTCTTAAAGTCCTCGAACTTACTTTGAGGATTATCGAATAGAAGCATCGCTCTTCCCATACGACTTGGATTTTCTACGAGACCCTTTCTAAGCTCTACAGCCTCGTCAATTTTCAACATGTTCCCTTCCTGGTCTTTTATAGGAATGATAAATGGTTCGTATTTTCCTGACATAGAAGCTTCGTAAGTACGTTTGAATGATTCAAATGCGACCTTATCAGTGATCTCTCTAGATAATTCATAATTTTGTGCGAGAATCTCGGCAGTGACCTGCATTCCGTAGGAATTCTCCCCGTCATCCAAACCATCCTCAAGAGTATCTCTAAGTTCGACACCTTCCGGAAGGTTATCGGGCAAAAGCTTATTCAATTTTTCTAATGATCCAGTTTTCTTGTTTAAGCGAGCGTTTTTTACTATAAAAGGCATATCAGTCTGGGATTCTTCTCCGATCACGAGAAATACTTCGCCTTCTCCCAATATAATCCTTCTTGCTGCTTCCGAGATTGCCTCCAATCCGGATACGCAGTTATTGGAAAGAGTGAGAGAAGGAATTTCATCCCTAAGTCCGATCAGGTTTGCGATTACACGAGCAGGATTCGGAGAACTTGGAAAACCTTCCCCGACTATTACCCCGTCTATATCTTCTTTTTTGATCCCACTTTTTTGGATAATGCTCTCAGCTACTATCTTACCCAAATGATGAGCCGGATACGCCCCTAATCCTTTTGCGATCTGAGCAAATGGAGTTCTTAATGGTGTGCAAATTGCGAGTTTAGTTTCGAGTTTCATCGTTTTTCTCCCGATTGTATTTCGAAAATTTTTTCATTGGTGCATATACACTATTTAGACCACAAAAACTATAACATTGAAAGCAAAATATTCCGAGGCAACGTATATAAAATGTTTAAGTATATCAATGAGAAATTAGGAACAAAGGGATAAAGAAAAGATTATAAAGAAGAAGATGTAAAAAAGCCCCGAAGAAGTTTCCTTCTCCAGGGCCCGATTCAATTCAAGAAGTTAAGAATTAACCTTCGAATCTTTCGATGAGCATAGCTCCTGCAATTCCACCGTGAGCACAAGCGGTAAGAACCACTTTTTTAGCTTTAGGGTCGTCTTGAAGGTCCATGATCGCATTGCTCACCAAACGGATACCAGTAGCTCCGAATGGGTGACCGATAGCGATAGATCCACCGTTAGGGTTGATCTTCTTCTCGTCGAATTTTTGCTCCCATTTCCAGCCGGTATCTTTTTCGATTTGAACAAGAGCCGCAACTGCAGTAGCTGCAAATGCTTCGTGGATCTCAACGTAATCTACGTCTTCGATCTTAACTCCGGTGTCTTTAAGAAGTGCTTCGGTAGCGTAAGCTTGTCCGATTCCCATCAAGTTAGGGTCTACACCATACATTTTCCATCCGGAAAGAACTGCTTCGATTTTTAATCCAAGAGCTTTTGCTTTTTCAACAGTAGTTAAGATAACACCAGCTGCTCCATCAGAACGAGGGCTCGCGTTAAAGATAGAAACGGTTGGTCCGTGAGATTTTTTAAGATATTTGGAATACTTAGTTTTGAACTCATCAAATTTCATTTGTGGGTTTTCAAACAGAAGCATTGCTCTTCCCATACGGCTTGGGTTTTCAACGAGTCCTTCACGAAGTCCGACTGCCTCATCGATAGTAAGTTCAGTTCCGTCTTCGTCTTTCATTGGGATGATGAACGGAGCGTATTTTCCTGCTTTAGAAGCTTCTAATGCTCTTTTGAAAGATTCGAAAGCTAATTTGTCAGTGATCTCACGAGAAAGTTCGTAGTTCTGAGCAAGGATCTCAGCAGTTACTTGCATTCCGTAAGAAGTTTCTCCGTCACCAAGTCCGTCTTCAAGAGTGTCTCTAAGTTCAACACCTTCCGGAAGATTGTCAGGAAGAAGTTTTTTCAGTTTATCCAAAGATCCTGCTTTCTTGTTCAATCTTGCGTTTTTTACGACGAAAGGCATAGAAGTTTGAGACTCTTCTCCGATTACTAGGAAAAGTTCACCTTCTCCAAGAATGATACGGCGAGCTGCTTCAGAAAGAGCTTCGATTCCGGATACACAGTTATTAGAAACAGTGATCGAAGGAACTTCGTCTCTGAGTCCGATTAGGTTAGCGATCACTCTCGCGGAGTTCGGAGCGTTAGAGAAACCTTCTCCAACTACGATTCCGTCGATTTGATCTTTTTTAACTCCACTCTTTGCAATAATGTCTTCAGCCACTATACGACCTAGGTGATGGCCAGGATAGGGTCCTAAAGCTTTCGCAATTTGAGCGAAGGGAGTTCTTCTTGGCGTACAAATCGCCAATTTTTGATCGAGTTTCATTGTCTTTCTCCAGACCTTTTATTTGGTGCGTTCATTAGAATAAGATAATATTTCATTTGGAGCTTCCCTCGGGAAATTCGGTGACCCTTGCGAATATTTTCAGCAGATCTTCTCCAGGTTTTTTAGGTCTAGACTTGCTTACGGATACTACGAGTAGATCATCCATGGATTCCGCTAAAATTTCTCCAGTTTCGGAGTCGCTGACCTCTTGTCTCATACGGCTCCAAATTTTATCAAAACTATGAATCCAAGTTTGTATTTTAGCCCTTCTGCCTGCAGCGAGAGGTTTACGATAACGGATCTTTCCACCCATATAGAAAAGTGTGGTGTCCATTGCGACTAGATCCTCTAGGCTAAGTCCGCATTCTGCAGTGAAATTCCAGCGACCTTCTTCCAATAATCTCCAATAATGAGAAGGATTATAGTCACCGAACGGATTTCTTTCGCAGAAAAATAGATCTCTTTCTGCAAGTGTGCGCTCACAAGATCCTGAAAAAGAAGGTATAGATTCGAATGAAGAGATCAATTCGTCGGAAGGATCTTGGGCTGCAATTAACTGGAAAGGTTTTCCGTCCTTCTCCGTTCTTGCTAATGTTCTGATCTCCGCTGCGACTTTTCCGTTTGGATCCAAAACTTCTTGGGAGAAGGTTAACAGGCCGTCTTGCCCGGAACGATAACTAGTGCGTATGGATAACTCAGTGTTTTCCATTTGTTGGGCAAGAAAGCGTATATCTGCCCCGACGGTTTGTAATCGAACTGATTCTTCGATCATTCTTTTCCAAGAATATCCCGCTTCTTCTAAGATACGATATCTATCCCCTAAACAAGAGTCTTCATAAGTCCTGCTAGTGGTATGTCTTTGCGTATCTAGATCCGAAAATCTGGTTCTGACTTGTTCTTTTTCCGTAACAGACATTTTGAACCGTCCTGACACTAGCTTAGACCCCTGGGAAATCGGGGCAATAAAAAAATACAGAACGTTCGTTCTGGTTTTTTATACGCTAAACCCAAATTCTATTGACGAAACGAGGTTTTTAGGGCAATACTGAAAAAATAACGTATTTAAGCACATGACCGCTCAGAGAAAAAAAAGAGATTCCGGGGCCAGTGTCCGAGAAAGAATTCTAGATACTGCGACAGATCTTTTCTACAAGCAAGGATTCTCCAACACAGGAATGAGACAGATTATCCAAGAATCCGGTTCCGTAGCTGCTAGTCTTTACGATCATTTTCCTTCTAAAAAAGAATTAGGGATCGCTTACCTCGCTCGTCAGGAAGAAAAGACTCTTTCTGATCTTGCTTCTCTCATGGAAAGATATCCGGAGGTCCAAGAATTTTTAAGAGCTTGGGTGATCTTGAAAGAAAGACAGATCCGCCATCATGAATTTTTCGGAGATCCGTTTGCAGGTTTTGCAAATCAAGTTATGGATGCGGATCCTGAATATACTGAATTCCTAAAAGGTATCGCTGAAAAATGGACTAAGATGATCCGCGATTATCTGAGTCGCGCAGTTGCTTCGGGACAATTTTCTAGAACTATGGATATACAATATACTTCCAGAAGAGTATTGATGGCGTATCATGGCTCCATCACTCTTTGGAGAATGACCAAAGATCTACGTTATATCCGAGAAATGGAAGATAGTCTCAGAGAGATCTTCGAAGAATATACCGCTAAATAAATAGAATTATTTTCGAGCTTTCGATCCGAATTTTATTTTAGATGCCGATCGATTCCTTTGAGGCTCTTCTATTACATCTCGTAATTCCGTTTTTTCTACCTGCAAAAGTTTTAAAGGACTTTCGACACTTACCTTACAATCGTGCATATGTGTTGCAGAGAAGTTAGTAACTGCCAACATCATTTGGGTCCAAGCAGTCATAGTTTCCGGATTTCTTTTCGCACTTTGTAATCCGTACAGAATTGGATCCTTCATTTTATCCATCAAATTGCAGGAAGGAAAATAGACCCCCGCTCCCTTCTTAAGAAATCTAGAAACAGGAATAAAAAGAAAATTCCTGATATGGCTCGGTTTCCCCTTAGAAGCCTCTGCGAACTTCAAGTAGAGGATCAGATTTTTTTCTGCGAGAATTTCTGCTTCTTTAATAGAGGCAGGATTCTTTTTCAAAATGGAAGAAGACTTTGCAAATCCTCTTTCAATCTCATGTCGGATATGTCTAGCGCATAGATGCTGGATCATTTCCCAGCCCCCGAGCACAACCGCTTGGGGCCGATAATATGCGATCGAATCGTCACTTTCCAGATAGAAATGCCTTCCTTCTTTCTGGTTTAGATCATAATACAAATCCCCGATGATTACACTATTAGATGCATGCTCTTCTGCAGAATGTCGTAACTCATCCAAGGCAACTGCATCCGTCAAAGGAACAAAAGAGTCACTTCCCGCCAAAAAATCTAAACAACTTCCGATAAACTCGTGGTGTTCACTATGCTCCTGATAAGCGGTTACTTGGGGAGAATTACAGGAGAACAGAAATAATAAACTACTTAGAAAAATGAAAAAGATGCGAGCCATAATCTAATCGAGCGAGTATTTCACATTCCTTGGATTCTGTCGGTCAAAATCTTAGATCCGATTCTATAAATATTCGGATTTAGATTGATTATAAAAGGTAAGCATACTCTTGAAACCAGGAGAAAGATGCTCGTTCAAAAATAAATTTCCAGTCTTAGGATTTTAGATTTGAAATAGAAAATTATATAACTAATGTTCAGCCCTCATGAAAGAGAAACCCGGCATTTTTAAAAAGTTTCGTTACCATTTTGATAATTTTATGTCTAGGGGAGGAGGTTCCGTATTCGCGGCTCTGATGACCTTATTCTTAGGAGCATTCGTATTTTTATCTTTCGTACGGATACTCGGGGCATTTTTATTTCCGGACGAATCCATTAAGGAGTCTGGGGATTTTTTATGGAGAGTCTTTTTACAAATCTCAGATGCGGGCGCAGTGGCAGAAGATGGAGAATCCAACTGGTTCAATAAGATCATTGGTATCCTAAGCGTATTTTCAGGTTTAGTTTTATTTTCCAGCTTAGTCGCATTTATCACGAATCAATTCGATCAAAAAATCCAAGAACTCAGAAAAGGCAAAAGTGAAGTTTTGGAATCAGATCATACATTGATCTTAGGTTTTGGGGTTCGTACGATCGAAATATTAAGGGAATTGATAGAAGCGAATTCTTCCGAATCCGGAAAAACGGCAGTTATACTCGCGGACCAAGATAAGGAAGAAATGGATGATTTTCTATCCGAAAATTTATCGAATACGAAAACGACAAAAATTATCACCAGATCAGGATTACCTTCTCATCTTCATTCCTTAAAAAGGGTAAATGCTTCCAAAGCCAAAAGTATCATTATCTTAAATCCTTCAGGTTCAGAGGAATCGGAAGAGGGTAAATCAATAGGAGATGCAAAAGTATTAAAGTCCATCATGGCACTCGTTGCATTAAATGGAGAATCAGGACTTCCTCCTATCGTTGCAGAACTTCATGGATTAGAAAATCGCAATATTGCTTCTGATCTTTCCGAATCCGTTCAGGTCATGGATGAAAGAAGTATTCTTTCCAAATTGCTTGTACAAACTTCCAGGACATCCGGTCTTGCAATCGTATATTCGAACCTGGTTGGATTTGAAGGAAATGAGCTCTATTTTTATAAACCGAAGAATGGTTGGAGAGGTTTAAATTATTCTGAAATTTCATTTAGATTCAAGGAATCGGTTCCGTTAGGTTTCAGAAAAGTCAGCGGAGAAATTGTTTTAAATCCTAACCCAGAATATTTACCCGAGAATGAAGAAGATGCGATCATCCTTGCGGAAGATGATTCTAAGATCAAATTCGATGATAAACCTGTGGTCGTGAATGCCGCACTTTCTTACCCGAATACTACTTTATCCCGACCCATTGACAAACAATTGATCATCGGCTGGAATTCTAAAAGTAAGATCATCGTGAATGAATACGCGAAATTTTCCTCTCCTGATTCCCAAATTGATCTTTTGATAAATGAATCCAATGAAGAGATCAAATCCGCACTTGCAAAACTGAAGACAAAATATCCTCAGATCAAACTCAGATCCCTGATCGCCAATCTTTCCCAAGAAGGTATTTTGGAAAAACTTTCCCCAGAGCAGTATGATTCCGTAATATTCTTGGCAGAAGAGAAAGAGAATATCGAAGAAGTGGACGCGAGGACCATTTCTCTTCTATTAAGATTTCGCCAATACTTTAAGAAGAAACACCAGGCAGGCGGCAAAAAGGCAGAGACACAACTAATCACCGAAATTATGAATTCTGAAAATACGGAATTAGTTTTGGAAACCGGAGTGAAGGACTTTTTGATCTCGAACCAATTTGTTTCCAAAATGATGGCCCAGGTTTCCCAAGAGCCGGATGTTATGAGAGTGTATGATAGTTTGTTCGATCCGGAAGGAAGTGAGATCTATCTTAAACCTGCATTCTTATATTTCGAGGATTTTCCAAAACGTGTGAATTTTGCGGATTGTATGTTAGCGGCCCAACAAAGAAAAGAAACCTGCTTTGGAATACGGATCGTTTCAGAAGAAACGGACGAATCCAAAGGATATGGTGTATATCTGATCCCGGATAAGTTGGAGTTTTTTACATTACACGACTCTGATTCTTTGATCGTTTTATCGGAAGATCAATCTTAGTTTATTTCGTCTCTTCTAAGATAAAAGCTGGGAGATAATACATTGAGACAAAAAGTTTTTCAGATCTTTCTTTATACTTTAATCTTTACTTCTTCATTTTATGCACAGGCCCAGGCGCCTAAAGTGGAGTTAGTAAATGGCTCTAATTCTCCCAAGTTTATTTTATCAAATTGGAAAACCGCCCCCCTCCAGTTGGGAAGAATTGGATAAATTCCCGTTTCCGGCGGAGAAGGATTTTGCATTAAAAATTCCGAATGCAGTTGGACATTATACAGGTCCGGATGGCGGAACTGTTTATCAATGGAGCCCCGGAGTTTATAAATGGGATTTGAAAGACGGTACTAGTTTTATGCATCGATCTTCTGAAGAATGGGGATTAGAAAAAGATGGAATTAAGATCTATTCTTGGCCCAAAAAATGTCCGAACTGTCAATCCGAACAAGTCCTTACCTTTCCCGACAAATCTCAGATTACTGCTTCTTTTTATACTGTTGCAGGTAGATTAGAATATTTATACGAGAATGCCTCAGAGAAAAAATTCTTCAGATTCACTAAACCGGGAAGATACGGAAAACTTTCGGAAGAAAAGGATCGTTTTTATTTCGAGTTCGAACCTAAAAATTCACTTTTTGTTCATGCATTTACGGAATCCAAAACCACTAAAGATTTTTTCAAAAAAGCGGAAAGTGATTTCGACCTTGTCCCCTCCTCCAAGATACTCGTTGCATTTTTTCAAGATGCGAAATCTTTCAGGGAATTTAATAATTTAGCCGGAATCGCGTGTAGTGGAGGTAGAGGTGGGATTTACGGGATCAGTTTTTGTGACCCTAGTTCTGAAAAAGATATGATCTCGGAAGATACTGATCTTGAGATCAAAAGGTATCAATATTCGACTCAACCTACTCACATGGTATATCATGAGGTTGCTCATCATATGCAGCAGATCAGATGTAATACAATTCGGACCGGAAAAAACCAACCTCCCGTTATTCAACCCTATTGGCTTGTGGAAGGTCACGCTGAATTTATAGCTCAATTTGGTTGGCCAAAATATAAAGGAACCAAATACAGAGAATATTATGAAAATATTATTCTTAGAAAAGGAAAATTACAATTAGAAAGATCGGACCCGTATCTCGCAGGATTTTTGGCAATGTATTATATTTCTCAAAAATATGGGAATTCTAAGATTAAAGATCTTTGGGATAAAACATGCGAGGGAGAAAGTATAGACTCCGCATTAAAATCGGTTCTCAATTCTAGTGTTTCCAAATTGCAATCGGATCTATCGAACCACTTGGATAACGAATCAAAAGATCTTCCTGCAAAGTTTTTAGAATGGGAAATTATCGGAACAATTACTTTACCGTTTACCTCCTCGGAAGCTTCTTCTTTTAAAACGGTAGAGATTGCGGACTTAACGAATATTACCGATCCTTCTTCCATTCCAGATATTAGGATCCCTTTTTCTTTGAAAATAGAATCTTTGAAAGGTAAGGTAGAAGGTGTGTTCCAATCTCCCAGAAAGGAAAGAGTTTATCTTTTCAAGAATGGGACTTATAGATTAGAAACTCCAAAGTATCAAGTGAATGTGTTTCCGGACGGGACAACAAGTTTCACTTCTGAAAAGAATTCGATTACTGTGTGGGGAGCAGGAACAAGAAAATGGGACTCCGGCGGAAAATCTCTTACGTATTTCCCGCCGAAATAATAAAGAAGTCTAACGTTTCTTCTTAGGTTTTGCTTTTTTAGGAGCCGGCTTAGCAGTTTTCTTTTTAGCAGGACTTGTTTTTTTAGTCGCAGCAGTTTTAGGGGAAACTTTTTTAGAAGGAGCGGAGGCAACTGTTTCCTTCTTCACATCTTCCTTGACGACCGGTTTTTGTTTAATTGGAAGTGGATCTTTCTTCTCTTCCGAAGTGACTAAAGAGCCAAGGCATTCTATTCCTAGTGGTCCTAAATATAAATTCAAATGTCCGTATTCGGGGATCTCTACATCATCAAAATGTCCGAGAGTGGCACTTTCCCAAGGACGGACGATACCTTCTCCCTTTGTAAATACTGCTTGTACATTATGAAATTTTGAATAAGTTTCTACAACTTCCTTCACCAATTTGGATCCGGGCATCATCTGCCAGGTGCAAGGGAAAATTGGAGCAAGGTATGCCATATAAGTTCCATGCATAGGAGACCCTACCACGAAAATTTTTCGGACCCGATCTCTTCCTTTATAACTTAAACCTGCAGCGATGAGTCCTCCCATAGAGTGACAGATCAGATAACAGTCTTTTATGTTCTTCTCTATTAAGAAATTCTCAAGTATCTTACTTTTTTTACGGATATTTCCGGTTTGGAAACCGAGTGGAACTACATAAACCGGATGACCAAGAGAGATCAGATGTTTGCGCATCGCGGTCCAAGTCAGACCTCTTCCCAAAAATCCGGAAACACATACGATAGGGCGTTTATATCCCTCGGTATGATCCGGAAGTTCTATAAAGATCCCCAGGATATGACAGAAAAAATAATATATATGGTGATAGATCTCGGCTAAATGTTGTACGATAACAGGACGGATATTCCCTTTTTCGGGAAGGTAAGTAAGATGGTCTCTCTTCATTCAGTTTCTGCCGCGGGCGAATATCCCGCCCTACGGTAGAATCCATTCTCAGCCCCGAGGCGCAAACAGAATTTTATGCCCTTCTACTCCATGAAATATGGAAGAATGTCATTTCGTTTTGGCCTCATATTCCGCAAAAAAATCGCATAATTCTTTATGAGAATACTGATGATCTGCATAGGTGAATGTGCCTGAGTTCTTGATCTCGAGCGCGGCCTGTCTGATCAGATGAAAACAGGCCCTTGCAAGACTTCCACCTATACTAATTCTTCGGACTCCAAGTGATCTCAATTCCTCAACAGTAAGTTGGTTATGACTTAAACCCATGACCACATTTAACGGACCATTGATAGAACGTACTAATGTGCCTATCGTTTGTGGATCTCCAATCCCGGGTATAAAAAGACAATCTGCTCCCGCTTCTCTATAGGAATTACAACGAGTGATCGCTTCTTCCATTGCATTCGGATGATTGGTTAAGAAGGCATCCGTTCTTGCAGTGAGCGTAAATGGAATTCCAGTTTGGTCTGCGACATTTCTGATCGCAGAAATTCTTTCCGTAGCAAGTTTGATATCTAACAAAGGAGAAGAAGGATCTCCACTCAGATCTTCTATATTACAGCCGACCACTCCAATCCCGATCGCTTGTTTTACGGTTTCTGCCACTTGAGAAGGTTGGATCCCATAACCACCTTCCAGATCTGCACTTACCGGAAGTCCTATGGAATCCACTATGGATTTTACTTCGGAGAGCATGTCTTCTTTACTCATGATCTGGTGATCCGGTAACCCTGCCGCGAAAGCGATACCGGCGCTTGTAGTCCCAATCGCAGAATATCCTGCACCTGCCAACATACGAGCACTTCCCGCGTCCCATGCGTTAGGCATGACGAAGATATCTTTTGAATGTAGATTTCGGAATATTTCGCCTAATTGTTTTTGAGCAGAAGCCATGCTTTCCTTTGAATATTAATCTTTTTTAAATTTTAAAGAAGCCGAATTGATACAATATCTAAGTCCGGTCGGCTCAGGCCCATCAGGAAATACATGTCCTAAATGTCCTCCACATCTGGCACACATAACTTCTGTGCGAGTCATTCCATGACTTGTATCCGTTTCGGATTGGACCGACTTGTCCGCTGCAGGTTTATAAAAAGAAGGCCAGCCGCTTCCGGATTCATACTTAGTGTCCGAGCTGAATAATTCGGCACCGCAGGCAGCACAAAGATATTTTCCTTTTTCCTTATTATAATAATATTCTCCGGTAAACGCTCTTTCCGTTCCTTTTTCTCTGATGATCCGGTATTGATCCGCACTTAGGACTTTTTTCCATTCTTCTTCCGATTTTTGCACTTCGTATTTCATCTTACCTCCTTTCTTCTCTTTTGGAGCTCCTACAGATTCGGAACATCCTGACAAAACGATTCCTAATAAATATAAAAAACCGATACCTAGCCCGATTTTATTCATGATTTTATCCTCGTCGGATACTTCGATTTTTAACCGAAAAAGTTACTTTTAAACCGCGGTATTAAAGAGTTAAATTATTGTAAATTGTTCGAGTTGTAAAGCTCAAACATTGTTCCAAACACCTGTTCGGTTCCTTCTTCTTTGTTCGTATTACAAACCAAAGTATCTATTCAAAATAAGAAGTATAAGGTATTACTTGACACAAGCTTAATAAAGCAGTACACCTAAAGGCCTTAAGCGACAGGGAGCATACATATGATTCAAGGAAACTATTTCCAGGATAATACCGACTTACAAACTCATTTTGATAATCTTATAGATTGGAAGGAGATCGTAGCTGCATACGAAGGAGATTTCCATGATGCGGCCAAATACAAACAGACTAACGATGACAGGTTTGCATATGCACCTTCTACCGTGCAAGAAGCGATAGATTATTATAAATCTACTGTGGATGCTTTGGGAGAAATTATGGGAGACTTCGTGGCTCCTCGTAGTAAGGAAATGGACCAGACCGGATTAAAATACGAGAACGGCAAAGTCACTTTCCCAAAAGCACAAGAAGAATGTTATAAAACCTTAAAGGATGCAGGGCTAATGCCTATCTCAATCTCCAGAAAATACGGAGGTTTAGGTTTGCCTGCAACCGTTCAATCCATGATGTGCGAGATAGCCGCCAGAGCAGATGCGGCATTTTGTCTAGCATACGGAAATATTAATATAGTCGAGATTATGGAAAGATTTGCTTCCGACGAAATGTGCGACGAATGGTTGCCTCAGATCGCTGCAGGAAAATTCAGTGCCGCCATGGCCTTGACCGAACCCAATTACGGTTCAGATCTTCCAAATGTGCAGACTAGAGCAACTCAGGATGCTGACGGGACCTGGAAAATCAACGGAGCAAAACGTTTTATCACTCATGCCTGCGGTTATGTGGATTCTCCTTCCGTAATTCTTACATTAGCCAGAACTGGAAGCCCTGAAAGTGGAGCAAGAGGACTTTCTTTCTTCTTAGTACAAGGTAAAGACGTTCATGTTGCAGGAATAGAACATAAAATGGGATTACATTGTTCTCCTACTTGTGAAGTTGTTTTTGAAAATTCTCCAGGAGTATTGATCGGAAAAACAGGTTATGGCCTTGTGAAATATTCTATGGGAATGATGAATGCTGCAAGGCTTACCATCGCTACACAATCTTTAGGGATCGGGACTGCTGCTTATTTTGAAGCAAAAAAATATGCATCAGAAAGAATACAATTCGGTAAACCGATAGAGAAGATCCCTGCGGTCCGAAAAATTTTGGACAAGATGGAAAGGGAAATTTTAGCCACAAGATGTCTTGTTTCCGAAACAGGAAGAGCAATCGATCTTTATCATTGGAGAAAAGAAAGAATGCTCAAAGAAGAAGGTAAGAGCGAGAGGGATGTAAACCAAGACGAAACAATCCGCCGTTGGGAAAAACTGGCAGACTTATTCACTCCTATGAGTAAATATTACGCCTCCGAAGGTTGTGTTGCACTTGCATCAGATGCAATCCAAATCCATGGAGGAAGTGGATACACCGAAGATTATGATGTAGCAAGGATCTACAGAGACAGTAGGATCACCACAATTTACGAAGGTACAACTCAATTACAGATTGTTGCAGCAATTGGAGGAGTTGTTTCCGGAATGGCAGCGAGCGGCCATCTAAGAGCATATGCGGAAGAAGAAATGTCCAAATTTTCTCCTTCTACAGATCTTAGATCTCTTTGGGAAAAATTGGAACAAGCAGTTCATTCTTACAAATCGATAGGTGATGGTTTTACAAAGGACGAGTTAGCTTTCGAAACTGTGGAGATCGCCGCAAGATTCGTGGCCGGAATGCTTTTCGAAAAATCTTTGGGTCAAGTGGATGGGGATCTGAAAAAACAAAGGATCAAACATTCACAAGATTATAATATAGATTCTTTAGCGATCGCAGAAGGGAATCTATTACGTTTAGAAAGAGCGAACAGGCAAGCCGCGGCAGCGGTTTAAAAAGTAGAACGGCCGGCAATCGTCGGCCGTTTTTTTATTCTTCTTTTTTTTCTCCCGGAAGATGCGGGATTTCTCCTATCGCAACTCCCAAAGCAATACGATTCAAAGAATGTTGGTGCAACATTTTGCGATACGTAATCTCTGCATTTAACATCGCAATTCTAGAGGCAATCGCTTCTATCCTACTATTTCTACCGGAACGATAACCGCTTGCCTGGCTTTGAGAAGTTTCTTGAGCAGATACGAATGCTTTTTGATAGATCCCCAATATCTTTTGGGAATTCTTAAAACTTTCGAAAGCATTACGGATCTCTTGAGTAGCTATCCTTCTAGTTTGAGAAGCGGTTAATTTTGCCTGTTTTTTTGCGGAATCTGCCGCTCTTAAATCTGCCATTTGAGAGAATGGTGTTAAAGGCATCGTAATCTGCAACTGAGCAGTAATATCTTTGGAATGTGTCTGGCCAGGATAAGGAAGAGAATAATAATTATTTAATGCAATAGTAGGAGCAAAGCCCACCCAAGCCTTATCCTTTTGCGCTTCCGCCACCTTAACACTTTGATAGGTAGAAAGAACATCGTATCTTTTTGCTAAATATTCTTCCGGCTCCATACCTGTCGGGATCGGCTCCAATTCGGCCTTGAATCCTGCGACAGAGATAGGTTTTTCATAACCCACCATAGTCGCCAATGTGATGCGCACTTGCTCTAATTGGAATTTTGCATCTGCAAGAACTGCTTCCGCATTGGAAAGACTAGTTTCCGAATTCAGAAGGTCGGATCTCATGATCCTTCCTACTGCATACATTCTTTTTCTTTCCTGCAAAGAGTCTTGGTTCAATTCATAAGCTTCTTGGGAAATTTTTACACTTTCTTCCAATTGTAAAAAGTTGAAATAGGCCTGTGCGATCTCCAGGTACATTCTGCCTGCTTCATGTTTTGCCTCTAACCTTCTTTGCTCGGCTAGATTTTTAGAAGCTCTGTAATCTTGGTAGGAAGCCAGTCCCGCAGAGAGAGGAATACTGAGTAATAAACGAGAACCCGCTCCCACAGTTGGAGGAAGACTACTTCCCGAACTGGAAGAAGGTAATAAACTGAGAGGATCTCCGCTTTGGATTGCCTTATATGTTTTATAATTATCTACTATAGAAGGTTGTTGTGTATGACCAGGAATAGAATAGAACTTGTTGAACACATAAGAAAGAGTCGGCATAAAACCTGCGAATGCCTTGTCCTTCTGCGCTAAAGCCTGTTCTGTCGCTTCGTTCTTAAGCGCGATCCTTTCCGTTCTTTCTACAGCAAGAATATAAAGATCGTCCAGACCGAATGTATCTTTCGAGACTGTTTTTTCTACATCCTGGGTAGTAATCCCTGTTATATTTTTTAAACTTTCTTCCACCACTCCGTCTGCGACTTTTACTTCCGGGCTGGAAGCGCATCCCCAAACAAGAGAACAGGTAAGAATAGATAATATTATTTTTCTATAATTATTAAGAGTATCTACGTACTTCATCTTTCTCATTTTCCATAAGATAATAAGCGGCTGGAACGACCACTAAAGTAATTAAAGTAGAAACGATCAAACCACCCAAGATAGTGATCGCCATTGGGATCCTAGTTTCCGCTCCTGGGCCCAATGCCAAAGCAGGAGGTATAGCGGCTGCAATCGAAGAGAATGTGGTCATCAGCACAGGCCTTAAACGGACAGGACAACCGATCCGGATCGCATCGGCAATATTCTTCCCTTCACTTCTAACATGATTCACGAATTCTACTAGAAGAATTGAGTTCTTCTTAACTAGTCCCAGGAGTAGTATCAATCCTATAAAGCTATACATATTGAAGGACTGCCCCGCTATCCAAAGAGCGATTAACGCGCCAGAAAAACTGAAAGGCATGGAAAGAAGAATATAGAAAGGTTGTTTCAAACTATTGAACTGGCTCGCCAAGATCATAAATGACATTATAATCCCTAAGATCAAAGCACCTGATAAACTGGATTGCGAATCGGAAGCCGTTTTTGCGGAACCGGTAACTTCCACATGATAACCTTCCGGAAGCATTTCTTTTGCTATCCGAATTGCTTCGCTCGTTGCCCAAGTTTGTCCTTTTTCCTTAGGAGGGTTTCCGAAAATTTTAATGGATCTATCTCTGTTTACTCTAGTGATATTTTTGAGAGTGTTGGTTGCCTGGAGGACCAAAACATCTTTCAAACGAACAATCTCTCCGTAAGTGTTTCTAACACCTATATTCGGAATGATATCAGTGCTCTCTCCTTGGTCTTTGTCGATCTTGACCCGAACATCAAAACTTCTACCATTCTCAGTAAAACGACTTACGTTACGTCCTCCCATCAAAGGCCCGATCGTATTTCCGATGTTTGCCATACTCACACCGCGGACTGCGGCTGCTTCTCTGTTTGGTAGAATTTTGACTTCAGGTTGTCCGGAAACATAGTCCGTATCAATATCCAAAATCGTTTTAGAAGAATCTAATTTTTCTCGGATAGAATCCGAAAGTTTTGCAAGTGTTGCCCAATCAGGTCCGGTCAAAACCAACTCGACAGGATAACCTCGGCCGGGACTGAAACCTCTTTGAGAAAGATCTTGGACGGAAAACTTCGCTTCAGGCACAAGCTCTTTCAGATCTTTTCTGAGCTCACCAAATACTTCCGACTGAGTGATCTCTCTTCCTGTTTTTTTACTTTTAGGACGATGTCCCATTTCCTTCATGGTAACGAAGAACATACCGGTGTTGGATTCGGTACCTCCCATTCCTCCGATATTGCTCATATATTTTTCTACGATAGGGCGAGAGCTAAGATAGCCCTCCACCTTCTTCATTGCTTCATCCGTGCGAATGATAGAAGAACCGATCGGCATCTTTGCTCGGACGATAAATCTTCCCATATCCTGAGGAGGAATGAACTCCTTCTTGAGTAAAACTAGGAAGATAAGTGAGAATGCGAAGAATAGAACGGAAGAAACGATCACAGTTCCGGGTTTACGAATTACAAATTCTAAAACTCTACCATAAACCCTTTCTGAGAATTGTAGAAAGTTCTCAATGACCGGATCCATTCTTTTGAAGAAGGAAAAACGATCTGCTGTATTCTTTAGTTTGGTAAAGAATGTATCAGCAGGTAAGGTAAACGGAGATTTTGATTTTTGTTTTTTCTGTGCTTCTTTACTTTCTCTATAACGAGAAGCTCTCATTGGAGTAAAGCTCAATGCTTCAAAAAGAGAAAGAGCGACTGCTACGGAAACTGTAACTCCGAATTCCAAGAAGTAACGACCAATGATCCCGGACATAAACGCAACCGGGAGGAAGATCGCGATAATAGCAAGTGTAGCGGCTAATGCAGCAAATCTGATCTCGGAGGCTCCATCCAATGATGCTTGGAACCAGGTTTTTCCGGATTCTCTATGCCTACTGATATTCTCCAAGACCATGATGGCATCATCGACAACGATACCTGTCGCCAAAGAAAGACCGAGTAATGTGAATGTGTTTAATGTAAAACCTGCAAAATACAGGATCAAAAACGTTCCCATCACGGAAGTAGGAATTGCAAGAAGAACGTTCCAAGTACTACTCCAATTTCCTAAGAACAATCTACATACGATTCCCGTAAGCACTGCAGAAAGTATGAGAGTAAAAACTAATTCGTGAACGGAATCTCTAATAAAAGTAGTATTATCATTTGAAATATTCAGTTCGAACCCGGGAGGAAGAGTCGGCCTAAGTTCTTCTAACTTAGCCTTCACCATGTCGCCGACTTCTACAGCGTTTGCACCTTTGATCTTCTTGATCCCTAAACCGACGGAAGAAACTCCGTTAAATCTAGAAATTCTTCTGATCTCGTCGAGACCGTCTTCAATCTTCGCAACTTCTCTTAAGCGGACCGGGCGAAACATTGCTGCACCACTTCTGGAGTTGATGTATATATTAGAAAATTGTTCTACAGTTGGAACGTCCCCTACTGCTCTTAAGGAAACTTCCGAAGTCTTATTCTGAACTCTTCCTGAAGGAACTTCTATATTCTGTTCCGTTAATGTATTAATGATATCATTAACAGTAAGTTCCGCTCTCAAAAGACGGATAGGATCTAAAAACACATTGATGGTCCGGTCTACATAACCGCCCAGGATGATTTCCCCCACTCCCGGAACTTCTTGGAACCTGTCCTTGAGTCTGGTCTTAACGAAGACCATCTTCTCTTGTTCACTCCTATTGGTAGCAGTTAAGGTAACCCAGATAATCGGTTGATCGTCCGGATTCGACTTCATGATGACCGCTGGATCCAAATCGTCCGGGAGTTTATTACTTACCTGTGCAATCTTAGTTTGGATCTCTTGGACGGCAACATCCACATCACGTTTGAGTTCCAACTCCACAGTGATCGTGGCAGAACCATCGGTAGAAACGGAACGAACTTCTACCACACCTTGGACTGTCATCAGAACTTCTTCGATTGGATCAACTACGTCCGTCTCCATGACCTGAGCATTTGCACCAGTCAAAGTAAGAGTAACGTTTACGATCGGGAAGTCCACGTCCGGCATCTGAGAAAGACCCATACGGGAGAAGCCGATACTTCCCAGCAGGATGATAGCAGCCATCATCATCCATGCGAAAATTGGATTGCGAATAGAAACCTCGGAAAGCTTCAAGGGAACCTCTTTCTATATATATTTGTAGGGAGGGATTTTTTGTTTAGTAATAGGACCTGTCTTTTTCGCACAAGTGCCAGATTTTTTCTTGTCCGAAAGATCAGAAAAGTGTACTAAACAGAACTCATGTCGTTTCAATTATTGGATCCCGAAAAGGGAATATATCTCTCAGAAGCAGGTTCCACGAATACCATCCTAAAAGGAAAGGAATTCCCACCAGGATCCTGGATCCTAGCGGATTTTCAATCTTCCGGACGGGGCAGAAAAGGAAAAACCTGGAGTATTTTGGGAGACGAACCCTTCATTTTTTCAGGCAAATTCTCCTCTGATTCCAACCTATCTTCTCCCGGACTATTCTCCTTGTATGTTGGGGTCGCGGTAGCAAAGGCGATTTTGTCCGTATATCCTTCTGCCAGTAAAAAAGATCTTAGGATCAAATGGCCGAACGATATCTATTTAAATGGAAAAAAAGTCTGCGGTATATTGATAGAAACGGAAAAAGAAGGAGAAGTTTGGGATTGGATCTTGGGAATAGGGGCCAATCTTTATGGCACTGAAATTCCGGATTACCTGAGTGATGCAGGATTTATCACTGGTGATCAAAATGAAAAAGGAAGAAGGGCCCGATTTTTAGAAACATTACTTCCTCTTCTGAATGATGCAGTATTAGCAATTTCAGATGGAGAAAAAAGAATAGAGTTCATCAACGAAAAACTTCTCTGGAAAGGAGAAACGATTGCCTGGACGGAAAGTGGAGAGCAAAAAATCGCAACTTTGTTGGGAGTAAATGAAGAAGGAAAATTATTAGCCCGGACCTCGGTCGGAAACATGGTCGAATTCATTGACAGCCCCGAGGATTTCAGGTCCTTGGGATAGAATGATCCTAGTAATCGACGTTGGGAATACCAACACTGTCTTCGGTATTTATAAGAACGGTTCCAAAGAGCCGATTTTCCATAGAAGAACAGTTACTCGAAGAGATAGAACTTCCGACGAAATGGGACTTTATCTCAAAGGTTTCCTCCGAGAATTTGAGATAGATAGTAGCCAAATCGTCGGCGGAATTTATTCTTCTGTGGTTCCTACGTTGAATCCTATCATAGAAAGAATGATACAGGATTGGTTCCAGATAGAACCTATCAGAGTTCAGTATCAAATGAAACTTCCTTTTGGGATAAAATATCCCAGACCTTTCGAGATAGGCGCAGATAGATTAGTAAATGCTGCTGCTGCAGTAAAAGATCATCCAGGAAAATCGATCATCATAGATTTAGGAACTGCTACTACATTCTGCGTAGTGGATGATACTCCTGATTATTTGGGAGGAGTGATTGCTCCAGGACTAAAAGGTTCTATGGATGCTTTGACTAGAAATACTGCACAATTACCTCCTATCGTATTCCAAGCTCCTTCTAAAATATTAGGAGATTCTACTATAGAATCTATACAGGCAGGATTTTTCTTTGGATGGATCGGCCTTTTAGAAGGGATTATAAAAGAAGTCAAAGCCGCTCATGGAAATGATTATAAAGTGATCGGGACCGGTGGACTCGTAACCACTATTCACGCAGCGAATCCTAAAATTTTTGATAAAATAGAACCCCTACTTACTTTAAGGGGACTACAAATATTATACGAAGATAATGCAAAATGAATCTTTTACTCGTAGGACTCGGAGGATTTTTGGGATCAGTTTGTAGATACATGATATCTCAAACTATCTCGAAAGATTCGGGGTCTTTTCCTCTTTCTACATTTGCAGTAAACATAATCGGTTCACTCCTCATCGGAGTATTTTACGGATTATCTCAGGGGAAAATTTCAGAAGATATTAGATTATTTGCAACTGTCGGATTTTGCGGAGGATTTACAACCTTCTCCACTTTTGCTTTAGAAAACCTGAAATTACTCCAATCAGGAAACTATTTTAGTTTTTTTGTATATATACTTCTTAGCACGACAGTTTGTATCGCTGCCGTGCTATCGGGTGTATATTTAAGTAAATAAGAAGCGGATCGATCTCTGCCTCAAGGAAGACGGATTTCCGTTTTCACATTACCTTTAGATCCCTGTAATGTTTTAGTTTCCGGATTGATCTCAGAAAGAGAATCATATTCTACCTGAACCACAATTTTTCCGGTTTTATCGATCAGACCGTATTTTCCGCCTTCTATAGTAGAATGTTCTCCATCACTAACTGACTTACAACCATTACAAACGATTGAAAAGCCCTCGCTGATTGGAAAAGCAAAATCATAATTCGCTGAAATTATCTTCTTACAAGAAGAATCAAAAAATCCGAATTTAGAATTCTCAACATATCGAGCCAGACCTTCTGAAAAATAATCGGGACCATTATCATAAGTAAAAGCATTCAATATAACCTTATTTTGAGAATCTATACAGATCCATCCTTCTTTACCAAAAGAAAAACCCACACCATTCTCGTTAAAATCAAAAGCGAGTGAATATTGAGGAGTGATCTGGACTTTTCCGTTCTGGTCCTTATAACCATAAACACCATTCTCTTCGAAAGCGGTTAATTGTATTTTTTTAGAACAGAAAGCAAGAATAGGCAAAAAAGCCAAAATCACCAAGGTGTAAATTTTTCGATCCATAGATCCTCCAATATATCATTTATTTCTAAAAGAGCCGCTCATCGCGAAACCTACATAAGCAGACGCAATAGCATCCCAAGAATCGTCATGCCCGGTTAAATTTTCCAGACCTAAAAGAAGTTTTAAGGCTGCTTTAATATCTTTTTTGTCTGCTGTCCCGCTACCTGTAGTACCTTTTTTGATCTGAGAAGCAGTCGGTTCGACTAAAGGAATATTATGCTCTCCTAATGTAAGCAAAACAACTCCTCTTGCCTCGTAAACTCTTGCAGCAGTCGTTCTATTTTTAGCGAAAAATAATTCTTCTACAGAAGCTAGATCGGGATGATACTCATCCAAAATCGCGTCCAATTGTCTTCGAATAGCGATTAAATTGACCGGACTTTTTGTTCCGCTCGGAACTTCTATCGTACCGTAAGTGAGAACGTGAATTACGGACTTATCTTTTTGGAGAACGGAATAACCTAGACGATGGGACCCAGGGTCTATTCCTAAAATTTTCACTAAAAAGACTCCTGAATTAAAATTTTGCTCTTATTGTAGGAACTCCTACATGGGGGGGAAGGGCGCCCCCGCCCGGCTTCGGGTGGGGGGAGTGGCCCGTGGGAGAGTCGATTCCCCTCTATCACAAATTCCTCAAACCGGCAACCTCATTTCCTTTCACAAAATCTTGTTGGAATTCCAACAAAACCTCACAAATTACCGATCCCAGAAAAGAAGAAGTCGAAGAAAAAATTCTCGGACTTCTGAAATCTCAGCCGAATTCTTTTTCCAATTCAGGAGAAAGTTCAAAGTTGGAGTTCACACCCTGGACATCATCGTGACCTTCCAAGTTGTCGATAAGCTTCATTACTTTTTCTGCAATATCTTTATCAGAAACTTCTGCGCCTACTAATGCCACGAACTTAATCTCTGACTCTTCCGATTTGATCCCTTTATCATTCAAAGCGGTTTGGACTGCTTCATAATCGTCCGGAGAAGTTACTACTCTGAAAACTTCTCCCTCGTTCTGAACATCTTCCGCACCTGCGCCGACTGCTAATTCAAATAATTCCTCTTCAGAAATTTGATCGGAAGGAATTACGATAATACCTTTTCTTTCGAAGAGACGACTAACGCTACCTGTAGTGGCCAAAGAACCGCCCAACTTGGTAAGAATACTTTTGATCTCCGGAGTGGTCCTGGTTTTTTTATCTGTGACAGCTTCTACCATAATTGCGGTTCCGCCAGGTCCAAAACATTCATAAAGGCATTCTTCATATACAACGCCTTCCAATTCGCCGGTCCCTTTTTTGATAGCTCTATCAATATTGTCTTTGGGCATGTTGCTGGCCTTCGCCTTCAACACTGCGAGTCTAAGTCTCGGATTGGTATTAATATCCCCTCCGCCCATACGCGCCGCAACAGTGATCTCCTTGACCACCTTAGTGAAAATCGCCCCTCTTTTAGAATCGATAGCGTCTTTTTTGCGTTTAATCGTTGCCCACTTACTATGCCCGGACATCAGATTTCCCCTTATATTTAAGAATAGATCGGTTTAAAAAATATATAAGATCAGAAGTAGGAAAGTCGGCCAAAACCGGTCCCACTTTTTCAACAAAACCCGATTTTTCCAGTCTGTCCATCCTTTTTGACCTCCCCATCCTACGGAGAAATCCAGGCCAAAAGCCGGATCTTTCTCTCAAACTCTAAGCCTGCCGGTCCTACAAAAAATTTCAAATTTCTACCGAACCAAAACCGGAAAAAACCAATAGAACATTATAAATTCGTAAAATTCCTTAAGTAAAGATCCGGGCGGCTCTTTCGCTTCGCTCGGACCGCGCTGCTACGGGTTCGCGCAAAAGCGCTCATCCGGGCAAGCCCGGACAAAAGCCCTGCGCATCGCTGCCGCGAATCGTAGGAGAAGGATCTACTGTGGATGAGGACTCTTTTTTAGAAAAAGATCTCCCCACCCAATCGTAGCGACCCATAGGGAGCTAGATTCCCGAAGGGTGACTGAGCACAGCGAAGTCAAATTCGCAATCAGCACCATATACTTCAATCCCCACCCTTCTTTGGGTGGGGGCCGGTACGGTGGTACAAAAAACGCATCCTTGCCACTGCCCTTATCATATTTCGCATAACGTATAACAGCATGTCACTTGGATTTGTACAAAATATTCAAGCGTTATTAATAACAATTGTTTTACATAAAACGATCCATTCGTCCCCCGATGCGATCTCTTTGTCCCTAATAAATTGACTAGTTTTAAAACCTGGAGTAAACTCCCGCGTATGCGAATCCTAATCGTAGAAGATGATCTATTGTCCTCTCGCTGTTTGGAAATTTTAGCGAAAGAATTTTTGAATGAAAAGATACAAAGTATCCATGCAGTTTCCGATCCGGAATCTGCGGCAGAGTTTATACGCAAAAATCCGTTGGATCTATTATTCCTGGATATAAATCTACAAGGAGAAACCGGCTTCAAACTTTTGGAAATCGAAAGCAGAAGTTTTTTCCAAACGATTATCGTATCTTCCGAAAGAGATAATGCAGTAAAAGCTTTCGAATTTTCAGTGTTGGATTTCCTACCGAAACCGATCACAAGAGAAAGATTCGGAATTTCCATCCAAAGATATCTTTCATCACATCCTAATATATTCTCTCCAAAAGGAATTCCTCTCAAAAAAGAAGAAGGGATCAATCTTATCGAACCCGGAAATATAGTATTCGCAAGATCGGAAAGAAATTATGCCAGATTGTTTACTAAGGATGGAAACGTGGAGAAGGTCAGAAAAACATTAGACCAACTACAAAAAGATCTGGAAGCACATGGATTTTTCAGGGCCCACAGAAGTTACCTGGTTCGATTGGAAGAAGTCAAGAAAATCTTATTCAAAACACCGACCACATACAGACTACTTCTTCATACTGATCACAGTATTCCCGTTAGTCGATCTCAGGGAAGTAAACTTCTCACATTATTCAAAAATTCAAATCATAAGGTTTTAGGTCTGCCGTGAAACATTTCTACGTCGCCATTCGTTTTAGGACCAAAAACTTTATATTATTTATAAAGAAACACTTTCAGATCTTAAGGGAGGTTAGAAGAAACGAAGAATTCATTCGGTCCGCTTACTTCGAAGTATATTTAATACTCAGATATCTTTTCCCATTTTTATTCATAGTCTATATCCCTTTTGCGGTTTTGGATTGGACGGACTTTCTAAAAAATTCAGGATATTTTCCTCTCCTAATCTATAACTCAATCTTTATTCCGGGATGTTTTCTTTTCACTGCTCTTTTGAATTTCCCAATTCTAAAAAGTGAAAACGGCAGAAGATGGCTCACTATTGCCGGAACCTTATTTTTAACTTCTGCAGGAACAGCAATGAACCTGCTCATCTTCCAATTTGGGACGGATATTTCTTTATTCGCATTTACCCAACTTGGTATCGCAGTGCTTCTTCGCTATCCAGATAGAACGAAGAAGATTATCTATTTCACAAATTACGCAGTTTTCTTCGCAGCCATGTTCTGGTTAGGAAAGAACTCATCCTTCCTGATCCAGAATTTTTTCTTCACCATGGTCATGACAATTTTATTGGACCTGATCAGTTTTCTCACCAAGGTAAATTCATTTCATAAAGAACAATCCATCCGCGATCTGAATAGAAAGTTGGTGATGGAATCCATTAAAAAATCTGAAATTTTAAGAATAGCCATTCATGATCTTAAAAGTCCTGTTACGGGGATTTTAAGTTTGGTAGGACTTTATACAAGAGAACCAAGCCATGTTTCTCCCCCAAATAGGATTACCTCTTCTTATGCAGACCCTCCTGAAATCCTAGAACATATAGATAGAACTTCTCGTAAAATCCTAGAATCGATCGAAGATGTTTTATATCTCGCAAGTTCCGGAGACGCGGAAACGATCGAGAACCAAACCCAAAAATTAAATCCGGAATTATTATTAAAATCGGTAACCTGCAATCTAAACTTCTTATTCACGTCAAAAAACATAAAGATAGAAGACAAACTTTCAGAGTATAATTTCTATTTCCAAGCGAATCCTCAGATACTGTATCGAGTATTCGATAACCTATTAAGTAATGCCGCTAAATTTTCTCCCGAGAATTCAGAGATCTCTCTCAAAAGTGAACTCATCTCAAAAACGTATGAGAAAATTCTAATTATCAAAATAGAAGATTCTGGACCTGGGTTCCAACCCGAAGACGAAAAAGATATGTTCAGGGAATTTTCTATTCTTTCCGCAAAACCTACAGGAGCCGAATCTTCCAGCGGGATCGGACTCGCATTAGCTAAAAAGTTATTAGATAGAATGGGAATACGTATCCGCTTGGGTAACTCCGAAACACTCGGAGGAGCCCAGGTAATATTAGAATTTCCGCAATCAAAAGCGAAATAGGGAGTTATGAACTGGAGGCAAATCAAAATGAAAGATGTGAAGAGAATTTGGTTAGGAGGAATAGTACTAGCGTTATCCGTAACGTCATTTTACTGTAGCCCTGATCAAAATACGAACAATACACAGGACCTAGCATTATTAGGAGGACTTTTAGAAACTCCTGAGAAGGGCGCAGGCAATCTGGCTGGATTAGACAACGCAGATCCAAAAGCCCAAAATATTTTGGACGATCTAACAAGTGTTGTCTATGGATCTTACGATGTAGTGTATATTCCGGGAGCTGTATGCGGTAACGGAACCCCTTACAAAATATTCGTAGATCGAGCAGATGGGATCTTGGATTGGATCTTAGGGTATTCCAGCAGGCTTTTAGTCTATATGGAACCGGGAGGAGCTTGTTGGGATTACGAAAGTTGCACTGGACAAACAGGTATCAGAGGAGCAGCCAATCCTAACGGTATTCCTGATAACCATATGAACTTCGGAGCATTTATAGATCCGAATGTTCCTGGTGGAAGTCCGAACGCTGTGATCTCTCCGATCATATTAAGGAATCATCCTACCGGACAAAACGTTAAAACTTCTAATTGGAACAAAGTTTTCATTCCTTATTGCACTGGAGATGTGTATGCAGGGAATAAGGTGGCAAGTTATTCCGATCCGACCGGACAAAATCCTCCTATCACCTATCGTCACGTAGGTGCTAAGAACATGGAGCTTGTCATCAATTGGTTAAAGAATAATTTTAATAAACCAAAAGAGATGTTTGTCTCCGGATGTAGCGCAGGTGGAGCAGGTTCCATGATCAACTATCACTTCATTAGAAAAGCTTTAAGTCCTTCTAAAAGTTATCTATTGAATGATTCCGGCCCTATTTTCCCGGCTCCTGGATTTGGAAACCAATGGCCTTTACAGCAAAAGATCAAAGATGCTTGGAATACGGAGTATTTTATTAGCAAGGCTCAGCCTGATTTCCCTTCTGTAGATATTCGTGCGGATTATGGAAAGATCAGTGAAGCGTTAGCTCAAAAATACCCGAATGATAAATTGGCGATCACTCTATTCAGGAGAGATGCCAATTATTCAATGTATTCTTATGCAAGATTCTACGGATTGGATGAAAACAATCCTGCGGATAAGGAATACATCATTGGAACTCTTTGGGCTCAGGATATTGAGAATTTGAAGGCTCAATACGACAGATATCCGAATCTGGAATATTTTATCCCGTATTATAGAAGTATCAACGAAAGCCATTGTACTTCTATCGTGGAATTTACCGGGACGGAGATTGAAAATACCGGAATTACACTCGGGACATTCATCAATGATTATTTGTTGGGAAGTTCTACTTTTAGGAGTTTCTTCGAAAGTGTGAATCCGAATGATGCAAACGTAACGAATTTCTGGTTCGCGTTAGTTAATCTTCTACTATAATCTCTCTCGGAAAAGGCGGCGATATTGCCGCCTTCTTTTTTTCATTCTACCATTAAGCCGCTTTTTCTTCTTTAAGCGGAACCACATATCCCCAGAAAAGTGCCATCGCGATTCCAGCAATGTACATCCAAATACTGAAGATCGCAGAAGGAAGAGCCACTTTAGGACCGAAAAATTGGATCGCAAGAGTCATACCAAGAGTAGTATTCTGGATCGCAACTTCGATGGAGATCGTTCTCGACTGCTTCTCCGCAATCCCTAATAATTTAGGGAAAAAATAACCTGCTATAAATCCGAAAGTGTTATGAAGAATAACCGCAAGTCCGACTAAAAGAACCATCTCTATAAAATTGTCTCTGTTCTTATAAGTTACAAAAGCAATTACAAAAACTAAAAACAAGATGGAAAATACTTTATAAGGAGTTTCTATCTTTTGAGCAAAGTTAGGGAACTTATGTTTTACAGCCATACCTATCGAGATAGGAAGAACGATAATCACTACAACAGTCTTAAGCATCTCTACGAAAGAAATCTGCATCAAACTCGAACCCGTCGGATCCAATAAGGAACCGAAAAACGTAACGATCACAGGAGTCAGTAAAGGACAAAGAAGTGTAGAAAGTGCAGTGATCACAACTGCAAGTGCCACATCACCTTTCGCCAAATAATTGATCAAATTAGAAGTAGTCCCACTAGGACAAGATCCTACAAGAATGACGCCTAACGCGAGTTCGTATTCTAAACCTAAAATTAATACAACTGCATAAGCGGCCAAAGGCATGATCACAAAATGGCCCAAAGTACCGACCAAAGTTTGGAGAGGAGTTGTAAAAATCCTTCTAAAGTCCCCGATTGCCAGCCCGAATCCCATTCCGAGCATTACGATTGCCAAAAGAGCCGGAAGTAGCCCCTTTTCGACTGCACCTAATTGCATGTTTCTCTCCTTAACATAACACCTGTTTTATTATTTTTATATCCGAGAAGAATCTCGGATTTTCTTTCCGGAAACGTATCTTACTGGCCGGAAAGCCCTGAGGTGAAAAGCTTTTTTTCTTTCCGATATGAACAGGTTTCTAACCCCAAAACCCTAGAATTGTAATCAAATCGCCAAATGGACTCAATCCACTATTTCGACCCGGTAAAGGTTCCGAATCCAAACAACCTTATTTAGTTTGACATAAAACTAAATATTTTCAGAAAAGGAATTAACTCATACAAATGGAGGGAAGAATGAACACTTTATCCTTCTACGCTTCCGAACCGAGCGCCATCAAAAGAATATTAGAAAAATGGAAACTATTTAGGTTCAATAGAATGATCCGAAAAAATTGGCCGGTCTATCACAGACTTGGATCCAGATTCGAATTTGTATCCGAAAATCTTTTGAAATTGAAAGTTCGATTTCCCTTTAATAATAAAACCAAAGGTTATAATGGACTTCATTTTGGAGGTGCCATCTACGCATTCGTAGATCCTTTATATGTTTATTCACTTTCTGAAAATTTAGGTCCGGAATATCTCGTTTTGGACACAAAAGCAGAGATTGATTTTCTAAAAGCGAGCAACCAGGATCTGATCGCAGAAACGGAAATTTCTTCCGAAGAAATAGAGTCCATTAAGGAAGAATGCAAATCCAAAAAGAAAACAACCCGGATCTATTCTATAGAAGTTTTAGATCCGGATGGACAAAAAATTGCAATCGTCAAAAAGACAATTTATATCAGGAAACTGAATCCTTCTTTTTCCATAATTTCAAGACGATAAGTCCCGAAATGATCCCGAAGAAAAGGAAAACAACGCCTAAGGTATATTTCAATTGCAGAATATATCCGATTCCGAAAAGCCAGGCGTACAAGGAAAAAATCGCTAATAACCAGATCCGGATCCTGGAATAGAATTTTTTACGAGCGGAAACCCCACCCCATTTTCCCCAGAAACCGAAAGGTTGCAACTTGGCTACAAAAGCGTCCAACACTTGATCAGGAACCGGAGCAGTTAAAAAAGTTACCAGAATAGAAACGATCACACTTCCTAAGGCAGTAAAGAACAGAAGATAATCCGCATTTACTTCCGGATATACTTTATATAAAATTAATGAAAGAACCAACGCGGTTCCCATCCCGGATAATTCCGTCCAAGCGTTTGTTCTCCACCAGATCCATCTTAAGATCTGAGGCAGACCTAAACCGGAAGCCATTGCTAGGAAAAATTTCCAAGCAGATGCAATAGAATTCATCTGAGTCGCAACCAGGATCGCGATCCCTGCCATCAAGACCACTGCGATCCTACCTGCTATAACAGTTTCCTTATTTCCGGCATTCGGTTTTAGGAATCTTAAATATAGATCATTCACTAGATAACTGGCACCCCAATTGATATGAGTGTCTGCAGTGGACATAAAAGCTGCCATCAAACTCACAAAAACTAATCCCAAACATCCAGCAGGCAAAACGATCTTCATAAGCACTGGATAAGCGATCTCTCTGTCCGATTGAACAATTCCACCTTCTGCTTGGAATAGATCCGCATCATGCAAAGGAAATACAACCAAACATACAAGCCCTGTTAAAACCCAAGGCCAGGTGCGTAAGATAAAGTTTGCGATATTAAACCAAAGAGAACCTAACTCTGCGTCCTTAGGAGTTTTTGCAGTATGTAATCTTTGTGCTAAGTATCCCGATCCGTCCGAATGATATTGGATCCACCATTGAACTCCGATAAATATTAGAAAAACTTGAAGAGGAAGCCCATGCTCTTCTTCTCCTATCCTTGGCCAAAAAGAAATGATAGATTCCGATTTTCCAGGATACAATGTTTCTAATTTGGAATATAATCCTTCTAATCCGCCCACATATTGGATTGCAAAGATCGCAAATACGATTGCACCACCTATTCCTAGAGCGAATTGGAATAAGTCCGTCAGGATCACACCTTGGATCCCACCCATACTACTATAGAATACCACAACCGAGAAAAGAATAAGAACAGTAAGTGTAGTATTCAAATCTCCTAATATTAAAAAGTTTGGCCATACATCTGCGATGGATCCGAAAACTTCTGCGCCAAGTAATACATTCCAGTCCAAGAAAGGAGCAGTGATCTTGGACATTGCCTTAAAGACCCAGCCCAATATGATGGAATTGAATAGAATACTTAAGAAGAAAGCCTTTGCTGCTCTCAGGATTGCTGCACCTGTTCCGGAATATCTTAATTCTACAAATTCTACATCCGTAAGAACTTCTGCCTTTCTCCAAGAAGCCGCAAAGAATACGGTAATGATCAGATAACCGATTGCCCAGCTCCACCAAAGCCAGTTCCCACCTACCCCATCCAAAGCAACCATTCCGGTGATAACCAACGGAGTGTCCGCAGCAAAGGTAGTGGCCACCATAGAAGTTCCGAGCCACCACCAAGGAAGTTTTCTGTCTGCTACGAAGTAGGAACTCAAACTTTCTCCGGCTTTAGAGGAAAGAAGGAGCCCAGCCGAAAAAGCGAAAATGATATAAGCTAAGATTAGATACCAATCAATAGGAGAAAAAATGGGGGCCCCCTTCTCCCAAAGAGGGAGAACTCTCCATAAAGATCGGCCGACTTTCCTTGAAAACAAGGATTCTTTCCCGCCTTCCGGATTTGATTTATCTTGATCCCCGCTTCGAGCCCAAAAAGATGGTAGGCAGCGATGGCAAACATAATCGTTCAAAAGTACGGGGGAACATCTGTAGGATCTCCCGATCGCATCCGGAACGTAGCCGGTAGAATCAAACGTTATCATGAAGAAGGCAACCAGGTTGTCGTAGTCGTTTCCGCAATGGGCCATACGACGGATGAGCTCGTGGATCTTGCCGATAAGATCACCAAAAATCCTCCAAAGAGAGAGATGGACATGTTATTGTCTACGGGAGAGCAGGTTTCTATTTCTCTTCTAGCAATGGCTCTTTGGGATGTAGGAGTTCCTGCAAAATCATTCACAGGTTCCCAGATCAAAATGATCACTGATGGGAACTTCTCCAATGCAAAGATCCAAGGAGTGGATCGTTCCAGAATAGATGCAGCGTTAAACGAAGGAAACGTTGTGATCGTAGCAGGTTTCCAAGGGATAGACCAAAACGAAAACATCACCACCTTAGGAAGAGGCGGTTCTGATACTTCTGCGGTAGCGTTAGCCGCTGTACTTGGCGCAAAAGAATGTGAAATTTATACGGATGTGGATGGGGTTTATACCGCCGATCCAAGAGTGGTTCCCCAAGCCACAAAACATTCTCAAATCACTTATGAAGAAATGTTGGAACTCGCAAGCTTAGGCGCCGGGGTACTTCATTCCAGAAGTGTGGAATTAGGAATGAATTACGATGTGGTAATCCATGTACGTTCCAGCTTTAATAATAATCCGGGGACTTTGGTTGTAAACGAGGACAAAATTATGGAAAAATTGAAAGTAAGCGGAGTGACCGCAAAGAACGACCAAGCCAGAATTACAATCGCGGATGTTCCTGACAAGCCGGGACTCGCAGCAGTTCTATTCGGAGACTTAAGCTCTAAAGATATTCTGGTAGATGTGATCGTTCAGTCTTCTCCTTATAATGGAAGAAACACTATATCTTTCACTGTTCCTAAAAAAGACCTGGTTCAGGCCCTTCCGATTTTGGAATCCTTCTCTAATTCTCAGGGAGCTAATAAGCCGGAAATCAATGAGGAGATCTCTATCGTTTCTGCTGTAGGGATCGGAATGAAATCCCATGTAGGGGTAGCTGCTCAAATGTTCAAAGCTTTGGCAGAAAAAGAGATTAATATTGAAATGATCTCCACTTCAGAGATCAAAATATCCTGCGTAATCCCAAGAATTCATGCAGAAACTGCCGTAAACAAGATCCACGAGACATTCGGGCTTTCGAAAAACAGTTGAACAAGAGAGGATCGGGAACATCCTTTCCCTGTGTTAGGAATTTTTCCCGAATCCTCAGCTTCATTTTCGCGTAAACTCGCCTTATTCTCCGGTATACTTTCTCTAAGTATATTTACTTCAGAGATCCGTCCCGCTGAGTCCCTAGATAAGATTATCGCTACCGTCGGAAGCCAATCCATTAGCGATTTAGATTTCGATGACGCTCAGGAAAAATACCAAAAATTAACAAAGTACCTCAAAAACGAGGACATGAGAAAATCTCTACGCACTCGTATCATAGATTTTTTGATAGATAGAGCCGTTGTGGATTCAATTGCTGAAGATGAATCCATCCAAGTGAATGAAAAAAGGCTCGAAAGTGAGATCGAAAAAAGAATGGAGTTTATGGGAATTACATCCCGTAAACAATTCGAAAAAGCCGTTGAGTCCAGCTCGGGAATGTCTTACGAACTTTGGTATACCGAACTTCCTTACCAGATCAAAAAAACTCAGTTAATGCAATACAAGGTGCCGAACCATCCGCCTTCCGATAAAGATATCCGTTCCTGGTATGCTCAGAACAGAGAGAAGGTAGGATTCGAAGTCCAATACAGACAGATCGCAATCTCCCCTAATAATGATTCCATCACGGAAGAATCCAGGATCCACAAAGAAGCGACCGAGATCAAAAAGAATGTTCTATCTGATCCAGCATCCTTCGGTTTGATCGCAGCTTCTCCTAGAAATACGGACGCAAACTTAAGAGCCAGAAAAGGACTTATGGATTGGGTCTCTTCTTTCGAATTATATAAAACGAATCGTTCAGTTGCTGTGGCATTATCTAGTATCCCAGTCGGTTCAGTTTCGGAAGTATTCAGAGACGAAAGAAAACGTTATTGTATAGTTAAGGTAGAAGGTAAAAGGCCAACTCCTTTAGAAAACGTACGCCAGGGGATTGTAAATCTTCTTAGTCGCGAAAAAGAAGACGAAAATTTTATAAAATGGGTGAGAGAATCCAGGTCCACTGTGCCGATACAGATCTTCGACGAAGTTTATAAAAAAGAGAACAAGATCCCGGACCAACAAGAAACCTTGAACTTGGATTAAGTCCGGAAATCCAAAACGGAACGGATCCGAGATTAGAATATGAAATATCCTCCCCAAGCTATCGTATTTTATCTAAAGGAAGATCTTATTTCCGTAAAAGGGAATATAGATCAACCGAACCAGCTTCGTTATTTAGAGCTTACGCTTAAAAAACTATCTTCCGTTCTAAAACGGATCCCAGTATATTCCAATAGGAAAATCGGGACTTCCGAAGAACTCAAAAAGATCGGCACTCAATTAGAATATTCTGATTTTATAATTTTAGAATCCGGATCAGAAGCCGATTTTTTTTCCAAGATCTGCGATGCCCTTCCTTCTTCCAGAACGGGAGATCCTGAATGGGACGAAACTTGTTTTCTAGTTTTTGACGGATTTGCACCTTTGCTGGATCCATCTCTTACTCAAGAATTGATTCTTCGTAATGAAAAGTATCTGGCACAATATTCTTATTCTGAAAATCTTCCTCCCGGCATTGTGCCTAGAATTCTTTCCAGAGAATTTGTCAGAAGTTTACCTGCAGAATATGCTGGTTCGACCCAGGACTTCTTAGCCAAAAATATAAACCAATTCGATACTGAAATTTTTTATACTTCTCCGGACCTAAGACAATGGAGATTGGATTTTTCCGCAAACAATCCCAGATCTTTCAGACTTTTATCCTCATTTTTAAAGGAGAAGGAAAACTGGAAGTATGATGAGATCCAATCCTTCCTAATTTCACGTCCTGAAATATTTCGCTCCGCTCCAAGTTATTACGAAGTGGAATTATACAGAGGTTGCGAATACGAATGTAATTTCTGTCCTAGGCAAAATCTAAAACCAGAAGAAGATAATATAACATTAGATCCTCAAGTTTTAGATAAACTTTTATCTCAGGCAGAAAACTTAGGACTCCCCTATAGTGTATGTTTTGGCGGATTAGGAGAACCTACACTCCATCCAAAATTTACCGAGCTTGTCCAAAAAACTTTGGCATCCTCCAATCTAAAGGAATTGTTCATAGAGTCCGCTTTATACGGTGATCTTTCCGGCTTTATCAAATTACTATCTTCTTTAAAAGAAGAAGAAAAGAAGAAGGTCAGCTTGATCGTAAACCTGACCACCAGAGATAAAAAGGCTTATTCAGGGCTTTATGGAAAGGATAATATGGATAAGGTTTTACAAAATCTGTCAGAGGTTTCCCAAGTATTACCAAAATCCTCCATTCATCTTCAATTCCTGAAAATTCAAGAAGTGGATCTTGAATTGGATTCCTGGTATGAGCAGGCACAAAAAGAAGGATACGAAATCATTTTACAAAAATATAATTCTTATTCGGATATCCTTCCTCAGCGTAGAGCCTCGGATCTTACACCTTTGGGAAGAGACTTCTGCTGGCATATTTCCCGAGATATATATTTGAACGCAGACGGCCAAGTTTCTATCTGCAAACAAACTCCAGGCTCTAAAAAACATTCCATAGGAAATCTAAATAAGGATTCTTTGGAACAAATTTGGGCAAAGGGAAATCCGTTCTTTACTTCTTCCGCAAAAGGGGAACACGAATCTATTCCTGCCCCTTGCCTTTCCTGCGATGAGTGGTATACATTCAACGCCTAAACCGAAGATCCGTTCTTTATTCGCTTTTATACAAGCGAGGACCGGATCCACAAGATTCCCTAAAAAAGTAATCCGTCCGATCCCTCCGGATTCGGATAAGACGATCTTAGATCATATCCATTCTCGAATTCTAAAGATCCTACCAAATTCCAGGATCATCTATCTGATCCCGGAAGGAGATTTAGAACTGGTATCTTTTTTAGAAAAGAATGGAATGAATCATTTCTCCGGCCCATTGGAAGATGTTCGCCAAAGGTATATTCTTGCCGCCGAAAAATTCAAAGCGGATGCGATCCTAAGACTGACCGGAGACAATCCATTTTACGATACAACCCATTTGGATCTACTCATCCAAACATTCGTAGAATCGGATTCCGATCTTGCTTATTTTAAAGGATTACCTCTCGGAACAGGAGGAGAAGTTTTTAGGACTTCTGCACTTCTAAATCTTTCAGACTCACAACAAGAAGAAAGACATAAAGAACATGTAAGCATTCATATCAAAGAAGATCCTATTCAATACAAGATCACTTCGATTCCGAGTTTATTAACAAAAGAAGAAGGTTCCAGATTAGCAAATTTCAGACTAACCGTGGACACTCCCGAAGATTTCGAAACAATCTCGGGTTTACTTTCTCAAAAATCTTTCGAGTCTGTTGGTAATTTTAATACAAAAGAATTTTTAGAATGGGAAAAGGAAGATCCTTCTCTATTCCAAAAGAATCTAGATGTTCCTCAGGTAAAATTTAATCTCCCTTCTCCGAGCCAAAGGACCAAAGGAAAAATTGGAGTATTGGTCGCTCCTGCAAAAGAATTCGGTTCAGGACATTTCTCCAGGACCTCTCTTTTGTATTCTTTTCTTCCTTATAAAGACTGGGAACCTGAATGGATCTCTGCATTTCCGAAAGACGGAGAATATGATATTCTTCTAATAGATTTTAGGGATATCGAGATCCCAATCCCTTATCGAAAAACAAAAGTGCTACTCTTAGATCATTTCGGAGAAGATAAAAAGAAGTATAATTTTTGGGACCTTCTTCCTCATTCGGAGAACGATCAAAATTTCGATTGGGAACAGATCTTAATTCCTCCGAATTTAATTTCCTCTGCAACGAATGAAGAAAAAAGTCCGGCCAAAGAATATGGAATTTTTTGTTACGCGGGAAACCTAGGAAAAGAAGAATCCGAAAATCTGGATCGTTTCCTAATCCAAAATTCCTCCCAAAAAAGGATCCGGATCGGAGGAACTCCTCCCAAAACAAATGAAATAGAATATTTTCCTAGACTTTCAAGAGTCCAATACTTACAGAAATTGAGATCTTCTGAAAAATTCTTAGGATATTTCGGCCAAAGCGTATTTGAGGCTCTTTATTTAAGAATACCGTCTGCAACTTTCTCCATTTCGCCGATTCATAGAGAACTTTCTTCTATTTTAGAAAAATATAAAATTCCATTCACAGATCTGAGCCAGGAAACGGAGTTTTCATTAGGAACAAAAACTGTAGGAAAGAATGGATATAAAGTTTTGTTAGATAAGATAGATTCTATTTATTAAACTACTTAATCTAACAAAACTGTTAACTAAAATATTCCGACAAAAGATCTACAATGTAGATGCAAAGTAAAAACTTCTGATATCCGAATTACCGTTTGCGTCGGTTACCTTCATCTCGAAGGTCCAACCCGGTCCCCACCAATAAGTTGGGGGGCCCCACATATAACCGGAACTATTATATTTCGTAGAACCCGCGGCACCCGGTAAGGTTCCTTTTACGTGACTCCAAACATAAGGTGGAGTTCCTCCCGTAGCCGTAAATTGATGGTTCCATGATTGTAAATACATTCCGGACCAACATGCGGGTTGTCCTGGTGCTCCACAATTGGATGTGATCTTAGGCGGAGGAAGTTCTGCATTCATCGCAGTCAAGGTGGCGCCGATATTGATCCTTCCACATCCATGCCAATTCGTATTGGTCAGAACTGTCGCACTATTACACATTTTTTCTTTCACCATACTAGGGTGAAGATCCGGACTTCTGGCTAAGATGATACTCGCAAACGCGGCAACCATAGGAGCCGCCATAGAGGTCCCGTGATAATTTGCATATCCGTTCTCTAAAACGGTGGAATAGATATAAGTTCCAGGCGCTGAAATATCAACTTTTCCGAAATTTGAAAATGATGCTCTTTGATTATAACTATAGAAATAATCCAAAGCGCCCACGGAGATGACTTCATTAAAACTAGCAGGGTATGCTGCACGATACTCCGGAGTGCCCGGATAGGTAGAAATCGATCTATTTTCATTCCCGGCGGATGCCACAATCACGATTCGTTTATTATATGCGTAAGTAACGGCATCCCGTTCCGCGGTATTCGTAAACACCTGTAGTTGACAACCTAACATACAATATGTGAAACCTTCTCCGCCCAGACTCATGTTGATCACCTTGGCTCCCCTTCTGGCAGCTTCAAGAATTCCCATGGCCACTTGTATATCGCTGGTTCTCAAATCGTTTGCTTCCGAAGAGTAGGAGAAAACAGGGATAGAAAGAACCTTACTATTCCAATTGATTCCAGCACCTCCGGTGGAATTATTCGCTGTGGCCCCTATAATCCCCGCCACATGAGTTCCATGAGCCGAACTTCCATAAATCGGTTGTTTCGGAACAAAAATAGGACCATAATCCGGATATGTGTAAATGAAAGGCATGGTCCCTACAATTCCCTGGATTTGTATAGGAAGAATAACGGACTTAAAAATTACCGAAGGACCTTGAACAACTCGTCCTTGAAGGTCCGGATGCCCGTCGTCCACTCCGGTATCGATTACGGCAATGGTCATATCAGGATCGCCTTGGCTAATATCCCAGGCATCATAAGCTCCGATTCGATTTAGATAACGTATCTGCTGGCCGCCATAGTAAAGAGAAGCTTGGGGATCATTCGGAGAAGTAACACTGGAATCCACATAATTATTCAAACTAACTTGTTCCACATTCGGATCCGCGGACAGTTGAAACAGAACTTCCAGAATATCCATCGTAGCTCCGAACACCAAAAGATAGGTTCTATCGAATCCTACCGCAGAACTCGCTTCGGGATCCAAATCGCCTAAATTATCGGAAAGAGGATAAATTTCACCGCAGCCGTATTTTTTCAGGATCAGATCCGTGGATTCCAATCCGGCTCCCATATATCCTTCTGGTTTGAGGATCTTAGTGATCTTGGTTTTGAATTTTACAATTGCAACTCCTTGTATGAAAGGAAGAGCTAAATTAGATTCTTTTAATGTGATTTGGGGAGCGAAGGTGTAACCAGTATCCGGAGAAAATACTAAAGAACTAAAATCGGTCTCCAAAATCAGATTCGCATCCAAGCCGTTTACAATTTCGAAAGGAGAAGACTGTTTGATGATAATTTCGTCACTGGATAAAACCACCGGATATTGTTGTCCGGATCGGATCGCGGTACCGTTCGCACTAGTAAGTCTCAATTTGATTTGTTTATAAAAGCCGGATTCCAATCCCATCCGTTTTAGAATCAAAGCAGGACTCTGTTTTGCCTTTAAAAGATCCAATTCGTCAACGAACGTGGCCTGTATCGTGCTCGTTCCCTCAGAGGAAACCAATTCTATTTCTTTCAAAGAGATCTTTAATTGGTCCGGTAAAAAATCCACAGGCTCGGAACTTACGGAAAGACTGGCCGAAACCTTGAAAATCGGGGAGGAAGCAGAGTTAGTCTGGTATTCTCCGGATCGAAATTTGTCTGCATACATTTCCACAATCTCCGGAGAAGTGGTCGGAAGTTGTGAACCCTGTTGCCCCACGGACAGGCTGAATGTTAAAAGAGAATTCAGCCAATTCTCGGAAGATGTCGACTTATTACAGGAAATAGATAACAACGCAGAGACAAGGATTGTTATTCCGATAATTTTCCGATTCATACCCACCTCGATATTCGTAAGCCTTTCGATCCCAATAGGGCTTTCTAAGTATATGTATATTCACTATATTTGAGACAAATTCATGGAAGAAAAGACCGTTTTCGAAAAAATGAAGGCCAAAAACATACGGTAGACGAAACATTTCGAAAATTTTCTAAAAACCATACCCCAAATGGGGAACTATGTCTTTACACAAATCAGGAGAGAAACCCGGATTTAAAAACAAATATTATAATTACGGAATATATATCCGGAACTAAATTTCGTCTAACGTTCCCAGCCCAAGGCGGCGTGTTTTTTGGAGGCGACGCGGAATTTAGATTCCGGCGCAGATCCCTCGAAGTTATAGGGGACCGACCGACTGTCGGTTTTTCCGCCAGAAAGTCAGGAAACATTTTTCATTTTATTTGTTTCCTTTGTTGATTTTTTTGGCCGATGTTTTGAAATATGTTTGACCGACGCATAGTCGGATGTATTGTCAAAACCGACTAACGGTCTATACCGACCGTCGGTTTAGCAGGAGGAACCCCCATGATCCCAGCGAAAATCTCCACAAAAGAAAGAATTCTAAACGAATCCAGAAGGCTATTCTTCGAAAAAGGGTACGAAACCACATCCATTCAGGATATTCTATCCGCTTTAGATATAGCTAAAGGCACCTTTTATCACCATTTTCAATCCAAAGAAGAACTTCTGGAAGAGATCGCCGTGCAATTTGCAAAAGAAGCACATGCGGCTATGCAAGCAGAGATTGGAGATTTAGGATCAGAAGGCAGCGGCCTGGATAAACTCCGCAGAGCACTCATTGTTGCAAGAAACTGGAAAAAAGGCAAATCGGAAGAAGTTCGCTTCCTTCTGGAATCCCTTTTCTCCGCAAGCAATCTTCAATTGAGAGATAAGATACGACGCAAATCCGTGGATTTAAGTTTTCCATTATTTGCTTCTTTGATAGTAGAAGGCCAGCAGGACGGATCACTCAGAAGTGAATTGAGAGCAGATCACTTGACTTCCATTATTTTTGACCTAAGCGATGCTTTAGGTGAAAAAGTTGCTTTCTATCTTTTAGGAAGAAGTAAAGAATCCGAGGCCGATCTATACGACTTGATGCTTTCTTATCACAAAACGATAGAAGATCTGCTCGGTTGCCCGGATGGCGGATTAGATTATTTTAGCAGAGAAGATTGGAGCGAACTCGCTCAACTTTTCAAAGGTGGTGCGGTTTCGGCCCCAAGCTTGGAACCTTTACCATTGGTTGCGAACGCAGGTTAAGTGAAAAAAGGGTCCTGCCCCTAGGACAAATATATGCTACTTTATGCTTTAGTTCCCACACTTCCTAGATTGGATTCAAATTCAAATCCAGATGTGGAGGACTATTTAGAAAGAACTCCTTCCGTAAGGAGTGAAAAATTACAGGATTTGGTGGATTCGATCCGAGAAGAATTTTCGGATCTTAGAGAAAGTTTGAAATATGGTATGCCTACTTTTGAAAGGAATGGGCGATGGGTCGCATTCTCGAACCATAAAAGTCATCTTTCTATCTATTTCTGTGAAGAATCTTTTGTAAGAGCATTTCGTGCCAAGTATCCGAAATCGGAAAATGGCAAGAACTGTGTGTTGATCAAGGATAAAGAGAAGTTCCCTTCTTCTTATTTGAAAACACTGCTCAAAAAGACCTTACAATAAGGAAAGAAACCTCTCTCTAAATACCTCGTTATAAAACAGATCTTTATGTTTTAAGGCCATAGAATAGACTCTATGGCCTTTTTTATTAGTATTCTCTTTTAATTACGGGATCAGTACGACTTGACCTCACCCTCCGACGGAAAATTCTATCCGAACGAAGGCTATGAAGAAACAAATCAGCGATCGCTACGAACCTACCAGCGTAGAACCGAAATGGATCTCTCTCTGGGAGAAGGAAAAAAGTTTTGAGCCAAACCTCAAAGCAGGGGAATCTTTTACCATCGTCCTTCCTCCTCCTAACGTGACCGGAAGCCTTCATATTGGTCACGCACTCAATCATACTATCCAAGATATTCTGACCCGTATTGAACGTAAAAAAGGTAAATCCGCTCTTTGGGTTCCGGGCACTGACCATGCGGGGATTGCTACTCAAGTAGTTGTAGAAAGGGAACTTGCGAAAGAAGGCAAAAAGAGAACGGACTTCACAAGAGAAGAATTCGAAAAGAAAGTTTGGGAATGGAAGGAACATTCAGGTGGAATGATCCAAAACCAACAAAAGCTTTTGGGAGAATCCGTAGATTGGTCTCGTTCCAGATTCACCATGGACGAAGGGTTGTCCAAAGCTGTTTTCAAAGTTTTCAAAACATTATATGATGAAGGTTTAATATACAGAGGAGAAAGGATCATCAACTGGTGTCCTAAAACTCTGACTGCTATTTCCGATCTGGAAGTAGAGCATAGAGAAGTGAAAGGGAAACTTTATCATCTTCGTTATCCTATTGTCGGCCAACCAGGCAAATATCTGATCGTTGCTACTACAAGACCTGAAACTATGTTCGGAGACGTTGCAGTTGCGGCTCATCCGGATGACGAAAGATATAAATCTTTAAAAGGTGCGGAGTTGGAACTCCCACTGACAGATAGAAAGATCCCTCTCCTATTCGATTCTTTCGTAGATAAAGAATTCGGATCCGGTTTGGTTAAGATCACTCCGGCTCATGATCCGAACGACTTCGAAGCTGGACAAAGATTAGGGCTTAAACCATTATTAGTAATGAATCCTAATGCGACCCTGAATGAGAACGCAAGAAAATATGCAGGATTAGAAAGATTCGTAGCTCGTAAAAAAGTAATCGATGATCTGCAAGCTCTTGGTCTGGTAGAAAAGATAGAAGAGCATACTCATTCTATCGGTCATAACTCCAGAGGTGGAGAAATTATAGAACCTTATTTATCTACTCAGTGGTTCTGTAAAATGAAACCTTTGGCTGAACTTGCGATCCAAGCAGTTCAATCCGGAGAAACCGAGTTTGTTCCTAAACTTTGGGAAAAAACTTTCTACGAGTGGATGAACAATATTAGAGATTGGTGTATTTCTCGCCAGTTATGGTGGGGACATCGTATCCCTGCATATCATTGCAAAAACTGTAAGCATATAGAAGTTTCTGAGACTAATATTCACAACTGTCCTAAATGTAATTCCACAGAAGTGGAACAAGAAACTGATGTTTTAGATACTTGGTTCTCTTCTCAACTTTGGCCATTCTCCACCTTAGGTTGGCCAGAGAATACGGAAGATCTTAAAAAATTCTATCCTACTTCCGTTCTTGTAACCGGATTCGATATTATATTCTTCTGGGTAGCCAGAATGATCATGATGGGAAAGAAGTTTCTAGGTAAGGCTCCTTTCCAAAAAGTTATTATCCACGGATTAGTAAGAGATAAAGAAGGTAAGAAGTTTTCTAAATCCATAGGAAACGTTATCGATCCTTTGGACATGATGAATAAGTACGGAACCGATTCTTTCCGTTTCTTCTTAGCTGCTACTTTACCGGAAGCAAAAGATGTTCTTTTTGATGAAAGCAGATTAGACGGTTATCGTTCTTTCTGTAATAAGATCTGGAACTCCAGTCGTTTTATTCTTATGAATATGGATGCAGATTGGAAATTAGAAGATCTGGAATCTAAGTATGGTTCTAAATTAGAACCGATGGACAAATGGGTCCTTCATAGATTCAACGAAACTCTTGCGAATTACGAAAAAGCATATTCCAAATTTCTGTTTTTTGAAATGGCTTCTCAAATATATGATTTTGTTTGGGGAGATTTCTGCGACTGGTATATCGAGTTAGTTAAACCGCGAATTTACGGCAAACTCGGCGAAGAATCTCAAGAGATCGCAAAACAAGTACTTGCAAGTATTCTAATTAAAGCATTAGGACTTCTTCATCCTTTTATGCCTTTCTTAACCGAAGAAATTTACGAAGTATTTAGCGAAGGAGATTTTTTGATCCAAACTCCTTTTCCAATATCTTATAATGTTTCCGCCGGCGATGAAGGCGTTCAAAAAACGATTATTCTGCAAGATGTAGTAACCCAAATCCGTGTTCAAAGAGCGGAGAATGGTGTTCCATTAGATAAAAAATGTAAAGTGATCTTGAAATCTTCAGAATCTTTAGTTACTTCTGCAGTAAAAGACTTTGAGTTCTCTATCTTACAGTTAGCTCGTTTAGAAAGTATAGAAGTGAATGCAAACTATACCGGAGAAAAAACGGACTCGGTTGGAGCATTCCGTTTCGGAGAAGTAATTCTTCCATTAGCAGGAATGATAGACTTCGAAAAAGAAAGAGCACGTATAGACAAAGAATTGCAGAAATTGATCCAAGAAGAAGAGAAACTCGCTTCCAAATTAGGAAACGAGAACTTCATCGCAAAAGCGAATCCGGATGTGATCGAAAAAGAAAAAGAAAAACTCAAAACTGTCCGTGATAAAAAAGAAGTTCTCCAAAAAGGTTTGGAAAAACTAGGTTAATTTTTCGGACTAAACCGCGGTGAAATATTATGTCTAAGATCCTTTTAATCGGCTCTGGTGGTCGTGAAAGCGCTATTGCTTATAAACTTCGCCAGTCCCCTAAACTCAGTCAATTACATGTTTTTCCAGGTAACGGAGGTTTTCCTGATTCCGAGGTTTTAGCTCCGAATTCTTTCGATTTAAAGAGCAAATCATCCGTTCAAAGTTTCATTCAAAAAAATGAATATGATTTAGTGGTAGTCGGTCCGGAAGATCCGTTAGTAGACGGGATCGGAGACTGGTTGGCAGAGATAGGAGTTCCGGTTTTCGGACCTTCTGCCTATTGCGCCCAGATAGAAGGTTCAAAAGAATTTGCAAAATCCTTAATGATAGAAGCCGGAGTCCCTACCGCAAAGTATGCTTCGTTCGAAAATTATGAATCAGCATATTCTTATGTTCAAAAAGAAGGAGCGCCGATCGTAATCAAGGCAGATGGTCTTGCTGCGGGCAAAGGTGTAACCGTTTGCACCGAACTTTCCCAGGCGACACATGCGCTAAAAGAGATCTTTTTAGATAATAAATTCGGAAAAAGTGGATCCAGAGTTGTTATAGAAGAGTTCATGGAAGGACAAGAAGCTTCTATCTTTGCGATCAGCGACGGAAATACTTATTTCACTCTTCCTGCTGCCCAGGATCATAAAAGAGCGTATGACGGAGACCAAGGACCGAATACAGGCGGCATGGGCGCATACTGTCCCGCCCCGATCGTCACTAAAGAAACATTAGAAAAAGTGAATACTCTGGTTTTCCAACCCGTATTCGAGATTTTCCGCAAGAAAGGAAATCCTTACAAAGGTCTTCTATATGCCGGATTAATGATAGATACAAAAGGAAATCCTAGAGTTGTAGAGTTCAATTGTAGATTCGGTGACCCTGAGACACAATGCGTGTTACCAATGTTAGAAGGTGACTTACTCGAAATTTTCCAAGCATCTGCCAAAGGGGCACTTGGAGACGTAAAAATAGGTTTGAAACCCGGAGCATCTACCGTAGTCGTTTTGGCCGCGGAAGGTTACCCCGATTCCTATGAAAAGAATATTCCTTTAAATTTACCTGAAACAAATAGTAAAGATCTGGTAGTTTTTCATGCTGGCACTTCAAAAAAGGATGGAAACTTAATATCAACAGGTGGAAGAATTCTAGGAATCTCTTCATACGGTAAGGACTTAAAAGAATCTGTGGATAAGGTTTATTCTTATCTAAGCGGTTTTAAAATTTCCAAAACCTTCTTCCGTAAAGATATCGCGAGTAAAGCTCTTTAAGTTTATGCCTTTTCTAGTTTCTGGAAATATCGATTTAGTCGAAAGGTCGAACCTTCGCAAATTAGAAAAACATTTAGGGATCATTCTATCCCCTCATCAATATCCTTTAGAACAATATAATCTAATTCGTGCTTCCTTAAAACAAAAACTGGATTCGGATACTCTGATCCGTTCCATGACACGAAGAGAACTATTATCTTTTATTTATATACTCACTCAATTCGGTGATGTGGTCCAAAAGGAAACTCCTGACGAATACTTGGATGTGGAAAATGTTCCGGTCGTAATCGAATGGCAGGCCGGTCATTATATGATCCCATACGAAGTTTTGGATTTTTTAGCTCAATCAAGAGTGTTCCGAAACCAAAACTACTTATTCGCATTGATACCTGCGCTTCCGAGCAAAGAAAAGAAGGCATGGTTAGAATGGATCGGCGCAGGATACGGCAGAACCTTTCCTCGCGAGATAAATCACGAACTATATTTCCAATGCAGACATCTGCAAAAACCTTTCCAAGGTAAAAGTTTAGTCCAAGAGGAATCCATTCGATTGGACCAACTTTGGGCTCCGGGCAAAAACGAAACAGTAGATTGGTTTTATAAAGGGATCATGCCTTTTTATTCTTCCATGAAGGAACTTCAACGTTCCGAAAGAGACCCGTTCCTACTGCATGTTTTGGATCTGATCCGCTCCGGAAAACTTGTCCTAAAACGACTCCCGGAAGAATTTGGCAGAAAGGAAGAATACCAGCTTGTCTCCACGGTAGAAGGAAACACTCCTCAACTCAGAGACACAGTATTTAGTTGGGAAGAAGCCAGAGAAGAAAGCGAAGATTTCCTCTTTCGATAACTCTCCTTTACAGGACAATCTCGGACTGCACATCCGTAAATTTGCAAATTAGATTAATATTATATATTTTATTGGACCGAAATGGAAGTTAAGAACGCCAAGGAACTGAAGCGCCTTTCTAAAGAACTTCAAGAGAACTTTTTAAATCGCTGGAAACTTTTGAACCTGGATAAAGACCAGGACCAGCTAAAATCATATAATGATCGTATCGCAGAGCCCACTTTTTGGGATAATCCTGACCAAGCAAAATCGATCAGCCAAAGAAAAACAGAATTAGAAAGAAAACTGGAACCTTGGGTCAATATCAGAAGAGATATATTAGATTTTCCTGATTTAGTTGAGCTCATATTCGATGAAAAGGGAGAAGATGGAGTAGACGAACTCAGCTCCGAATACCAAAGATTAAAGTCCGAATTCGAAAGACTAGAACTTTTAGGCGCGTTAAACGAACCGGAAGATATGAAACCTGCCTTCTTAAATATCCATCCGGGTGCAGGTGGAACAGAAAGCCAGGACTGGGCAGAGATGCTTTTCAGAATGTATCTGAAATATTTCGATAAAAAAGGATACCAGTATAGCGTTGTGGACTTCCAAGAGGGAGACGGTGCTGGGATCAAAAATGCCACCATACACGTGATAGGCGATTTTGCTTACGGATTTATGAAATGTGAGAATGGAGTTCATCGTTTGGTTAGGATCTCTCCTTTCGACGCAAACAAACGTAGACATACTTCCTTCGTATCCGTTCACGTGAGTCCTGAGTTAGATGATGATATAGATATCAAAATAGAAGATAAAGATATCAGAGTGGATGTGTATCGTTCTTCCGGTGCCGGTGGACAGCACGTTAACACGACCGACTCCGCAGTTCGTATCACTCATATTCCAAGCGGAATCGTAGTTGCTTGCCAGAACGAAAGGTCCCAGATCAAAAACAGGGACACCGCTTTTAAAATGTTAAAAGCAAGACTTTATGAACTGGAACAAGAAAGATTAAAAGACGATCTGGAAAAAAAATCCGGAGAGAAAAAAGACATCTCCTGGGGAAGTCAGATCCGCTCTTATGTATTCCATCCTTATAATATGGTGAAAGATCATCGCACGGATCAGGAAACTGGGAACGTACAAGCTGTCATGGACGGAGATATAGAACCGTTCATCATGGCCTATTTAAAAACTCTTTAATATTTCTCCTGAACTCCTTCCAAAAAGATGGTAACGATCGCGTCGAATGCCATCGTATTTGAATAAGGACTTTGGAATAAATAAGTCGGATTTAAGATCCCATCCACTGCAGCCAATAGAATATCGATCGTCAGCTCCGGTGTGACATCCTTTCGTATCTGTCCTGCTTTCTGTCCTTCCCGAAGAAGGTCCGCTAAACTCAATATCCTTTGCTTTCGGAACTCTCTCATAGTAATAAATAGATCCGGACGAACCATCTCTATGTCCTTGGCAAATGTTTTGGACATCTTAGATCCCAGATCCGAAATAAAGAATAAAATCTCCTTTAAACGATCGATCGGATCCTTTGCCTTATCCTGCAAAACCTTATCGAACTTTGTTTGGACCTTGGACCTCATCAGCTCGAAAACGGAATCGATGAGTTTATCCTTGGTATCATAATATTTATATAATGTTCTTTTACTAATGCCTATATGTTTTGCGATCTGATCCGTATTCGTTTTAGCAAAACCGGAGGACAAAAAAAGTAGAAAGGTTCTTTCTAAAATTCTTTCTATCATTTTTCCCCCTTACCGTTAGAGATCATACCATCCACAAGTTTGATCTGTCTCTTAGCAGATTTAGCGAAATCAGGATCATGAGTGACCATGATTACCGTAGTATCTTCTGTCTTATTGATATCCTTAAAGATATCCATTACAATCTTTGCGTTGGCTGAATCCAGAGCACCTGTAGGTTCATCTGCAAAAAGATATCTGGGTTTCATTACTAATGCTCTTGCAATGGAAACCCTTTGCATCTGCCCTCCGGAAAGTTTAGAAGGAATATGATCCAACTTATCTCCCAAATCGAATCGTTTTAAAAGACGGATCGCATCTTCTCTTTTTTCTTTTAGTTTCCCCGCTTTTAAAGCAGGCATCAAAACATTCTCCAAAGCGGTGAACTCGGGAAGAAGATAATGAAATTGGAATACGAATCCCATATGAAGGTTTCTAAAGGAATGCAGATCCGCTTGAGACAAGGAACTGATCGTTCTTCCGTCTATACTGATCTTTCCTTGAGAAGGATCATCCAAACTGCTGATCAAATACAAAAGTGTACTTTTACCGGAACCTGATTTTCCGGTTAATGAAACGAATTCATTCTCTTTGATCTCAAGACTAATGCCCTTGATGATATCTGTAGGAGGCTTTCCGAAACTTTTTATAACGTTTTCTAAGATGATTCCCATTATTCGCCTCGAATAATCTCTATTGGAGAAAGTTTACTTGCGGATCTTGCAGGAAAAATGCTCGCGATCAATGTAGCAATAAATGCGAGTAAGAACGCTTGAAAATAGATAGAAGGTGCAAATGAAACCATCATCATTCCGGATTTTGTTTGCATGAGAGGATTTGAAAAGGATACATGCTCCAGTCTTCTGCAGATTAGATTTCCGAGAAACATTCCTAAAACTCCGCCTGCCACTCCCAAGATCAGTCCTTGGATCAGGAATATTTTAAGGATATCATTCGCCTCATAACCTATGGACCTAAGGATCGCAATCTCCCTTCTCTTCTGTCCGATCACAATATTTAGAATATTATAAATTCCGAATCCTGCTACGAGCAGGATAGTTCCGACCAAAGCATAGCGGATCGCATCCTGCATTTTAAATAGGGATATAAATGTGGCATTCACATCCTCCCAGCTTTGCACTTTCACATCTCCTGTTTCCGCCCATTCTCTCGCCTTGGAAGTCGCCTTAGAAACGTCCTTCAAACGAATTGCAATATCGCTAATACGATTCGGAGTTTGGTTTAAACTTTGGACATCCGCCAAATTTGCAAATGCAGTGCCATCATCGATTGCCTTATTTCCCATTTGAAAAGAAGCGGCTATTTTAAAAGGAATAGGTTCGGACTTTCCGGTGCTGATATAAACCGTATCAGAGATCCTGGCCCCGAGTAAAAGTCTTAAGCCTTCTCCGATTACAAGTTTGTTTCCACTTTCTTTAATTTCTAAAAAATCACCTCGGATAATATTCTCGTTAATCCTGGCAACTTTAGCTTGGAATTCAGGCTTCACTCCGATGATCCTTCCTGCTTCTGCGATCTTTCCTCTTCTATATATTACTTTTATCTGAAGTTGCGGAGAACTTGCTTCTACTTCCGGATCGGAAGCGACTTTTTTCTGCCATCCTGCTTGGTTTTCGATCTGTTCAGTATCCCTTCTTCCCGAAGGAGGAACGGACCAAAAAGGGATTTCTTTAGAATGAAAAAGTACCTGGTCTAAATCCTTCTCCCCTATAATTTTTACCTGAGAAGAGATCCGTATATGGGCATCGTTATTTACAAGTTGGTCTATCAAATATTCTCTTAAACCCAACATGATCCCGGAAATCACTATATAAGCAGTCGCTCCTAATATAATCCCGAGCAGGGTAAGGAAAGTTTGTTTTTTGCGGGCGGACATTTGCCTAAGAGCAATAAATAACATTTATTTATCCTCCTGAACAAGCACCTTATCTCCTAAACGTACATCTCCGGAAACAAGCTCGGCATATTCTCCATTCGTAAGTCCGGTCTCTATTTCCTTAATACGAACTTTACCGTTTTCTAATATTTTAACTTTTCCGGACTGGATCCCTTTAACCGGGACCAATATTATATTCTCTTTACTAGAAGTCTCTATCGCGACATCGGCGGTCATTCCGGGAAGTATCTCGGCAGGAATTCCAATCGGAGTAATATGAACTTGGAATTGCCCATCTGCGGGATATACAGACTTCACTTCTCCTTCGAAATTTTTATCACCCAATGCTTCAAAGCGAATCCGGACCTTCTGCCCTTTTTTGACCTTTACAGCTCCCTTTTCTTCTAAAGACACAGTCAGGTATCTTTTTTTCAGATCCATCACTGTTACAACCGGAGTCTGAGGAACCACAGTTTCTTTGGTCTCGTATGCAACGTTAGTCACCACTCCTGCGAAAGGAGATCTCATAGTCCCAAAACTATCAAACTCTACGAGAGGAGACCCTTCCTGGACCTGATCCCCCTCTTCTACGTAAATTTTTCGAATGGCAGAAGGTATCGCGACCCTGAGATGATACACTTCCGAAGAGCTGACAGTTGCTAATCCATACACGGATTCAATGATAGAGCCCTGGATAATTTCTGAGGTATCTGTGTTGGAATTCCTAGCTCTCCAAACAAAAAGAATCAGAAGTAAGATTGCCGGAAGAATGCCCCAAAGCAGAAGTTTAGGTCTTTCCTTAAACTGAAGAATCCAACGATCGAACGGAAGAGAAATTTTCATGGCCTTGTCCTAATACCACTAGGACGGATAGAATCAGAAAAAGTAAACTATTTTATTGCATATTAGTTTACATATAAATATGTCAAATTGGCACTTTTGCTATACTTAAAAATCCAAGCATTCATCGAACCCATCATTGAACCGCAGTGTAGGAGTTCCTACAATCCGATAACAGTTCGACAATCTACTTCGATTTATATTTACAACGGAAGAAGAATTAATAACTATATCGAATCTCAAAACCAGAGAGGATTTATATGAACAAAACAGTTATTAAAGTTTTATATTGGGGAACCACAGGCCTTATCGCTGTTGGAAATTTATTTGGAGCTTATGCATACACAAGCCAAAGCCCGCAAGTATTGGAAGGCCTCGCTCATCTAGGCTATCCTGGATACTTAGCTCTAATTTTAGGACCTGCGAAGGGCTTAAGCGCACTTGCGCTTCTTTATCCTAAATTTCCAAGACTGAAAGAATGGGCTTATGCGGGAGTCACCTTTAACGTGTTAGGTGCTGGACTTTCTCATCTTTTGGCGAAAGATCCAAATTTCGCGACTCCATTTATTTTCTTAGTTTTAGTTGCTGTTTCGTATACTACTTGGAGAAAGTTAGAAGCTGATAAAGCTTAAGTAACGATCTTTTTGTAGGAGTTCCTACATGTGCCGGAGCTCGCCCCCGCCCTGCATTGGGATTGGGGGGAGTGGCTCGTGGGAGAGCTCCCACTCCCATATCACAAATTCCTAATCCTTTCAATTAAATTTTGCCACTCTTTTGTTGGAGCTCCAACAATGTATTTTTACTTGCACAATAATTTCCTTTGCTTTCTATCTGCGAGGGATCGAGCCGTGGTTACAAAAATCGCGAAGGCGATTTTTTGACCGGAGGTGAGAGCCCGGTCCGAGCAAAGTAGACTGTTTGGTGTGCCCTCGATAAACGCCTCCGGCTATCTCGGGCTCGCTCACTTCCTATGGGTCGCTCGCGAGGACGCGGCCAAAACTTTTTAAAAAGAAACGATTGGTTCTCTTCTTCCGAATTGTTTGCCGTATTCTTCCCAGAATTTCCCGTTTGGGTTTCGAGGATTTTTTCGGTCTCTGAATTCCGGTTTTAATCCTAATAGAAAATACATGGAGGTTTTTTGTTTGTTCTTCACCGGAAGTTTTCCGCGAGATTTAAATTGGAAATATTCATCCGTTAAATCCACGATAGATTGGGTTACGTTCACTTTGCCTGGTTCACTGTTTGATTCCATTCGACTTGCAAGATTAACCGTGTCTCCCCATACATCGTAGGAAAACTTTCTTGCGCCGATAACTCCTGCAACCAACGGACCTGAGTGGATCCCTATCCTTGCCTTCCAGTTGGGACCTTTTTTTAATTTGGATAATTCTTCTAAACGTTCCAGCATTTCTAATGCGGCGAGTAAACTGTCTACCGCATGCGATGATCTATAAGAAGGGACCCCGGCCACACACATATACGCGTCCCCGATCGTTTTCAATTTTTCTAATCTATGCGTTTCTGTAACCGAATCGAAATGTCTAAAACAAAAATCCAATTCTTTTACCAGATCGTTCGGTGTAAGTTTTTCAGCGATGGAAGTGAATCCGTAAAAGTCCGTGAATAAAACTGTCGCCTGGGTAATTAGCCTCGGCTCTGAACTTCCTGTCTTTTTGAGCTCTTCTGCGGTTTCTCTCGGGAGTATATTCAGTAATAATAATTCTGTTTTCGCTTTTTCTTCTTTGAGAGAACGATCCGCCTCCCAAGCAGCTTGTGCTAATTCTTTACCTATGAATGAAAACCATGCAACTACGAGGATCAAACTAATAAAATAAAAATAACTTCTGTATTTCGGATCTAAACTAAGGATTGGTTCGAAAAAATAAGGTATGATATGAACAGCAACGAATAAAAGTGCAAGCGCCGCTTCCATCATATAGATGTATTTCTTTTCTTCGGGAGGGAAAATATAAAAAGGAAATGCAAAACTTGCGATAATATATAGATCTAATCCGGCCTCTTGAGGTAAGATCCTGGAGATCATCAAAAGTTGCATTGTTCCTACAGCTGCAAGTAAAAGTCTCGCTGCCTTATGAGAACGAATAAAGTTCAAAAATAGTACGAAAGCGTATCCGAATACATTCGCTGTCCAAAGTAGGTAGAGCCAGATCGGAAATACTAATCCAAAGCCGGTGAATACGATATAATAAACTAATGTAAATATTGCCGTAATTAATACTACGGCATTGGTCGCGACTATGTATCTAGCCCCAGGCGCGTCTTCTACTCCGATCGATAATAATTTTTTCCAGATCCTTTCTGGGATCCGGCAATATTCGAATAAGGTTTTGAAAACGCTCATAGCCGACTATTTAGTTGGAATTTTAAGATGTTGGAAATACTTATTTATCCGATATTGCAAAATTCGAAACCGTCGACTGCTCATCGTCTTACGAGGAAACTTCGACAGAGTTACGTATATGGTCCAAAACTCTATAATGGATCTTATGCAAAATCCAATGGATCCAAACATTCCAGTAAGTGGTGGGACCAAATTTATTTAAGAACCAGGTTCTTCCAATCAGAAGTGTCTCATTCTTTCCTAATGAAACAAGTTGGAAACTCCCCTTTTTAGAAGCAAAGTATCCGTCTAGATGTGTAGGCCTGATATTCTTATAAGGACTCAGCTCTTTCATTGCATCCGGTTGACGGACAACATCAAATTCCAATGAATTGTTCTCATCCCAATTGGTGATCTCTTCTACGAATACTCCGTTATTAAACTCACAGTATCGAATTGCACCGATTCCTTTTCCTTCTACTCTTGCACGAACCGGATAAGAAACTCCAGCATTAAAGATAAGTTCCTTAGGTTCGGGTATATCAGAAAATTCGAATAAACCTTTCCAAACCTTTTCTTTGGACGCGGAAATTCTCAGACTGGTTTCGACCATATACCAATCGGATTTCTTATCCAAATTCGCTTCCAGATAAGCGATCGAAGGTAAGATCAAAAATAAAAACGGCAAAATGGAAGATACAAGTTTCGACTTCGTCTGAAGAAGATACGCAATTCCTCCACCCAGAAACCCAAGAAAGTAGGCCAATGGAGCAGCCATCATAAGGCAGATAATTCCTTCCAAGGCGACTATTAATGTAAGAATGCCTGCTATTGAAATCGCTGTAAATGAGATGAGCATTGCTTGTTTAAAGTCGACGGGCTCCGCTCTGGAATACAATATTACGGAAGTAAATCCTATAATAAACGGCCCGCCTACAAACAAACTTGCTCCGTATGCTTTTAATATATCTGTAGAAAAAATACTGAACAGAAGCGAAATACTCGTAGCAAAAATGATCGACCAAATAGAGACGATCAGTTTGGACTTCGGAAAGAATTCGGGAGAAGATCCGACTTCTTTATTATTATATAAATTTTCCGGAAGTACGGATAACAAAAAGAACATTAGAAAGTTCAAAAATGGAACAAAAAACAAAAGTACCCAAAAAGAACTTAAACCTATACTTCTCAACCTCTTGATACAGAATATTGTGCCTAAGTAAATAAAAGGCAAAGAGACCAAGAGTAAGGTAAAATAAAATCTGGATTCTTCCGGCTCGAATTTTTGTAGGACGATCTTTCCTGGATCTTTAAAATATTCGGAGATCCACCATAAACGATCGAAAAATATGTAAGCTATAATTCTATCTATACTATATTTAACGAAGAATAGAATTACTCCCGTAATGAAAAATTTTTTGCGATCGATAGGAATGGAAACATTCAGATATTCTTTCAGCTGGGAAAACATTCCTGCCTCAATCGATCCCGGATGAATCTAAAGGGAACAGATATTTCGTATTTTTCTCAGTGATTGGTTCGTAGATTTCCATTGAAGCTTTTCCATTCATATCACAACCTTTTTCTATACAGGCCTTCATAAGTTCCGGATAAACTTTAAAAATTCCAAGGAAGATAGAAACAAAACTTTTGAGCGGAAAGTCAGCAGATAGATATCTTTTCTTTTCGATAACTTTGTATTTTAATGGTAAAGAGAATCCGGAAGGAATTTCAGTGATAGGTTCTGAAAATAAAGCCCCTACTTCACATCTTAATTTTTCTTCCGGAACAGTATTCGGATTATCTTTATAGATCCCGAACAGTTTGTAATTTTTGAATCCTTTCTCCGGAAATTCTTTTTGGATGGCCTCGAAAGTTTCCCCTACGTTTCTATAATTTCCCACTCTATCATGTGATAGAACGTAGAATGGTCCTAATGTTTCTTCCTTTACTTGAACGGTATCAAATGCGCCCAAATAATAAGAATAACCGACACCTGAAACGATTAGGGCAAGAATAACACCTAAGAAAATTTTCAACTTCATCTTAAACTCCGGAAGGGAATTCTAAACGAAGAATGGTAACGATTGCAAGAAAGAAATTTACCGAACGCTAGGTTCTAAGAGACCGTATTTCTCTTTTATTTTTTTGATCTGGACTTCCATATCCTTCCAAAGTGTTTCTTTTTGAGGATGGAAAGTAGCATATACACCTTGTCTGATCAGATCCACGATCTCATCCAAGGAGAAGTCCAAAAATCTCCAAAGTTTAAAATATTCGTAAGTCAAGTTGACGTTAAATATTTCAGGATCATCCGTATTGATACAAAGAGGAAGACCTTGGTCGTAATAATAACGAACCGGGTGATTCTGTTCCTTACGAACATATTTTCCGGTAAACACGTTAGACGTAACACAAATCTCTATCGGGATCTTATTCTCCCTTAGATAATTTACCAGTTCTGGATCTTGGATGGCAGAAGTTCCGTGACCGATACGTTCCGCCTTACAAAGTTCTACAGCTTCCCAAATCGCCCAAGGACCATCGTCTTCTCCTGAGTGTGCAACCGTTCTGAGTCCTGCTTCTTTAGCTTTTTTGAATACTTCTGCGTAATCCCGAGCAGGCCCCATAAGCTCCGCTCCGCCTAATCCGATCCCGATAACTTCCTTATGTTTGAGTTTCAGAACTCTATTTAAGTTGTTCATCGCATTTTCAGGACCAAAAGATCTGGAAACGTCCACGAGAAGTCGGATTTCAATGCCGTCCTTCTCCTTCTCCTCTCGAATACCTTCAACGAGTTGGCTTACCATCTCGTCGAAGTCCAAACCGTTTTGGATAAACTTAGAAGGAGCGAAGAATACTTCGGTATATAAGATCCTATTCGCTCTCATATATTCTGCGAGACTTCCCACAAAATAGTAAAGGTCGGCAGGCTCTTTCACCAAACTTTGGATGAAGAAGAATACTTGGATAAAACCGTTTAGATCCTTAAAATTAAACTTAGCTTCAAACTCTTCGTCGCTGAGTTGGATGCCGTTTTTAACCATGAGCTTTTTCATGGTGTCCTTATTAACGCAGGCTTCTAAGTGAAGATGGATCTCCGTCTTAGGCAATTCTCTGATCAGGTTAATGACATCTTGGTCTTGTAACTTTTTAGAAGAAAGATCCGCAGGTTCTAAAAATGCCGAAGCAGTTCTTTGCCCTGAATCATAAGCGTCGGAGTCGCCTAAAAGCCAACGAGGCGGATCTGAAATTTCCAGATCCAAAAGTCGGATCCTTTCGTTGAGTAGATTATTGATCTGTTTATCGAAAGAAATTTGAAGAGAAGAAGAATAGGGCCGATCTGCAGGGAGTCTGCTCTTCAGACGGTTCAATTCGGAGACATCCCGGTCTAAGATCCGGATTCTTTCCAAAATTTCTGAGAAGGTCACGCCCACGGGAGCAGGGTAAGTAAAACCCCGTCGGATTTCAATTCGGAAAAAGATTCTGAAGGTTTTCCCCTTATCTTTTCCGGAAATCTTCCGATCCTAAAAGAAGCGCCGGAGGATTTTGTCTCATGATCACAGCAAGAAAAACGTTTTTACCTTTCGCACTCCCCTCGATTTCCGAAAAAGCGATCGAAGAAGTGGCGGCGGTACTGCGCTCCGGCTGGATCACCTCGGGACCGAAAGTAAAAGAATTCGAAGAAGAATTTGCAAAATACACTGGAGCAGAATTTGCCCTGGCAATGAATTCGGCGACGGCAGGACTTCATCTTGCTTTAGAATCCATAGGACTTTGTTCCGAGGATGCAGTGCTTGTCCCTGCAGTAACATTTACCGCCACCGCAGAAACGGTTTGTTATTTCGGCGCAGAGCCGATCCTTACAGATGTTGACCCGATTTTCAACCTGATGACCGAGGTTACTTTAAAGGAAACCATTGAAAAAGAATGTGTGTTTTCCAAAGGGAACCTGGTTCATAAAAAAACCGGAAAGACAGTGCGTGCAGTTATGCCTGTACATCTTGCAGGTGCAGTTTGTGATATGGATTCCATCAATTCACTCGCGAAAGAATATCATCTTTATGTAATTGAAGATTCCGCTCACGCCTTCCCCGCAGTTCATAAGGGAGAAAGGATCGGGACTCACGGTGATTTTACCGTATTTAGTTTTTATGCCACCAAAGGGATCACAACCGGAGAAGGTGGAATGGTCACCACTCGTCACGCTCACTTTGCAGAAAGAATGAAATTGATGAGACTTCATGGGATCAATAGAGAAACTTACGGACGTCCGGGCTGGTATTACGAAGTGGTTTCTCCGGGTTATAAATATAATATGAGCGATATCGCTGCAGCACTCGGACTTGTCCAGCTTGCAGAGGCGGAGGACCTTTGGAGAAGAAGGATCCAAATCGCCGAGATCTACCGCTCCGAATTTGCAGATTTACCTTTTTTACATCTTCCTTTGCCTGCAATCAACGGGGAACATTCTTGGCATTTATTCAGAGTAGAAGTAGACACTGTTCCAGGAAAGATCAACAGAGATATTCTTTGTTCTGAATTACAAAAACGGAATATAGGTTCAAGCCTACATTTTATTCCTCTGTACGAGCACCCTTTCTACCAAAGATTCGGATTCGAAAGAAAAAATTATCCGAACGCAGATGCAATGTATAAAAGAACTCTTTCACTTCCTCTATTCGCGGGAATGACAGATGGTGACATAGAAGATGTTGTCACTGCAGTAAAAGATATTTTTACAGATCTGTAAGTGTAGAATTTACATTAGAACCGTCAGAATCAATATTCCGAGGTTAACTCTGCTATTTAATTGGTTTTGCTCAAGTTTCAAAAACTAGTGGCAAAACCCAATGCCTACGGTTTTAAAAATATTCGGATATCGTTTTCATTTCTATTCGAATGAAGGAAATGAACCCCCACATATTCATTGTCGAAAAGAAAATTCGGAATGCAAATTATGGTTAGATACTGTATTATTAGCCGAGAACAAAGGATTTCGAAATCATGAAGTTCGAGAAATCGAAAAGCTTGTATTTTAATATAGAGAGCGATTTTTAGAGGCGTATAATGAGTTCCACGGCTGGCAATAATCTAATTACGAATGTGCCTGCGATCAAAGTTTGGGTAGAAAATCGTATGGTCTATCTAGAACTAAGCGATGGCAGAGTTTTAGGATTTCCAGCAGACAGATTCAAATTACTTAAAACCGCTTCGGATTCACAACTCCAAGAAGTTCAATTAGAATTAAAAGGACATGCTCTCCGTTGGGAAAGTTTGGACGAAGACCTGACCGTGCAAGGAATACTAGAAGGAAAATTTCAGCTCCCTCTAGAACCTTCTACTTAAAGAAAATATAAAACAAAAACACCTTCACAAAAAGTACAAGAAACCCATCTTCCAAGTCGGAAGCTTCTTCCGCTTTTTCGAAAGAAGAAAGTGCGATCATCCATTCTTCCACTTCTTCTGCGATATCAGAATCATCGAAAGCGGAAAGATCTATTTTTTTATAACCTGCTTTTGGGATCTCTACTCCGCATACCAAACATAAGTCCGAAATAATATCCAAGGATTCTTCTCGGACTAGTTCTGAAAATTCTCCCATTTCTTTGGTTTCCATCAAAACGGATTGTCCGAGCTCCAACACATCTTCCATGACTGCTTCGGAATCTTCTTCCTCCGCTAAATCTCTCCAAGAACGTAATGCTTCCAGAAGAAGGTCCGCAAGTTCCAAAACTTTTTCGGAAGCTTCTTTTTTGTCTTCTTCCGACAAATTCTCCGGGAGTCCTTGTAACCAGGAAGTTTGGACTGCTTGGATAGCCCCTTCTCCGCTGCTTAAATATCTGAGCAAAAGATAAACGAGGGCCCAAACATTCTCCTTATGCTTTTTTCCGGAGTAGAAGTTTTGGATGGATTTGAATTCTTTCAGGGCGAATGCCATACTTCTCCTAAATTTTTCCAGGAACTAGCTTAGACAAGCAGAATGTATAGAATATCATTTTGCATTTTGACTAAGGATCTGGAATACTGAGTCTATGCACCGTTTTCTTTTAGGACTGATCCAGTTAAACAGCGGAACTGATGTGGATATGAATCTGCAAAAATGTGAGAACTTCATCCGAGAGGCCGCTTCCGAAGGTGCTAAACTTGTCGGTCTTCCGGAAAATTTTCCTTTTTTAGGATCTGAAAAGGAGAAGTTAGAAAGATCGGAAGAGATCAAAACTAAAACACTAACCCTTCTTTCAGATATATCAAAAAAACTGAATATAACGATTCTCGCGGGAGGATTCCCTAATCCGGCTCCAAACGGAAAAGTTTTTAATACTTCTATCATTTTCGGGCCGGATGGAAAGGAAAAATTCGAATATCATAAAATCCATTTATTCGATACCGATCCTGGAGACGGAATAGAATATAGAGAATCCAGAACCGTGGAATCCGGCCAAGTTGTTCCGGAAACTTACAAAAGTCCCGAGCTTGGAAATATTTCTTCTGTGATCTGTTATGATCTACGTTTTCCAGAATTATTCCGAGAAATTATGAAGAAGGATGCGGAAATGATCTTTGTTCCTTCTGCCTTCACCAAAATCACAGGACAAGCTCATTGGGAAGTTTTACTAAGAGCAAGAGCGATCGAAAACCAATGTTTTATATTCGCTCCCGCACAAACCGGAATTCACTTAAAAGGAAGGGAAACCTACGGACATTCTTTAGTAGTAGATCCTTGGGGAAACATCTTAGCCGATGCAGGAGAAGGCGAAAAATTACTTTTAACAGAGATAGATCTGGAAGAAGTGCAGGTAGTCCGTAAAAAAATACCTGCACTAAAACATCGAAAAATACATTCTTAAAGAATAGATTCGATTTTGTTTAGGGACTTATTCAGTCCAATGAGGATATAATCCCAAACGGTCTATCACTTCTCCGTCGTGAGCAGGGACAACTTCAAGATTCGGATAAACCTTTAAAAGAGAATGTACTCTGTATATTTCCTTTCCTACAAGTTCCTGATCTCTGTCCACGATAGATCTAAGCAACCTGGTTCTATGAGAAGGAATTTCAAAACCTTCTCTTGCCCAGGTAATATCTCCCGTAAAAAAGAATCTTTTTCCAGAAGGTAAGTTCAGGAACATTCCGATATCTCCTGCAGTATGACCTTCCATTGGAACGAATACCACAGACCCATCTCCAAACCAATCCAGGCTTTTGGAATAATTTTCGTAAGGTTTAGAAGAAAAACCCAGATCCTTCCATATTATGTTTTCCGAATCTAATTGTTTTGGCAAATAGCCCTTCTCCACTCCGAATTCTTGCAGATGTTTTCTGCCTTCTTGCGTGGACCAGATCCTTGCCTTTGGAAAATCTTCCACCCCGCCCGCATGATCCCAATGTAAATGAGATAGAACGATGTCCCCGATCTTATCTGAATCAATCCCGTTCGCCTTTAATTGAGAAACTAAAGGATTCGGATTCTGATAAGTCACCATAGGTTTTACATAAAATCTATGGTCTTTGTATTGTTCCTGGATCTGGGTCCCAAGGCCCGAATCGAACAAAAAAGTCCCTTTGGGGTGTTCTACAAAAACAACACTGTGATAGATCTGTTTTCTGTGAAATAAAGGTCCACCTTCGAATATGAATGCGGAAGACGCCTTCTTCTCCCCTGTTTTAAAGATCGTAAATTTGAGTTTGGCCAACCCGGAAGGATTTTCCAATCTGGGATCCTTGGATAATTTTTCCAACTCAGGAATATCTGAAATTGCTAGTTTAGGAATTCCTAATGCAGTACAAAATACTAAAAGTAAAAAGGCGAATATCGCCGAAAATGTGATTTTAAGTTTCATAATTATTTCTCCGAAACGAGAAGTTTTGCCGTTTTAGAAGCGGATCGTATCGCATTCGTATTTCGGCTTGTCCTGGAAATCAGTATGGCTCCTTCTAATAAGGAAAGAATACCGATTGATAGTTCTCCGGATCTGCTCTCCTCAAATCCGTTTTTCCGGAAAAACGAATCCAATATGGAGATCCAATCTTGGAAAACTGCAGCGCAAGTTGAGTTCACTAAAGAAGGTTCCGAGGCGGTCTCGGAAGCAGTGGTCATGATCGGGCAACCTTTGGAAAAACCGGAAGATACAAGCCTATATTCCAAGGCGGAAAATACCCTTTGGATCCCTGCCGAAACAGATTTGGCAGAATCCAAAACGGCCTTTAGTTCCTTGGCCAATTCGTTGCCGGATACCAGAAGAGCTAAGGAGGCCAATTCTTCCTTTCCACCAGGAAAATGGAAATAGATAGATCCTTTGGGTGCTTTTGCATCTTCTACGATATCGTTTAACCCGGTTCCCGCATATCCCCCGATTTCCAGACGTTCCGCCATGGCACGGACCATCTTTTCCTTTGCGATTTCTCCCTTCTGACCCATAAAACCTTTAGACCAAATAAAAATAGACCGGTCAACATATTTTTTATATGAAAACCAGCCCCGTCTACTAAGGCCTCGGTTTTATCTTCTAAATCTTTCTTCCTCGAAACTCCTTGCTCAGACCTAGCTTTGGCCCAAAATATGGCCCATGATACAACATCCTTGGCACGAGGCCAGTCCCGGCCCAAATCCTCCTCATGAAGTCCATGCACTTGTGGAAATTCCTTCCGGAAGTAAGGCCAAGTTCGAAGTGGATAAGGAATCAGGGCTTATCAAATTGGATCGGGTACTTTTTGCTTCCGCGCATTATCCTGCTCACTACGGCTTTATCCCCCAAACTTTGGGAGATGATAAGGATCCTTTGGATATCCTAGTTCTTTGTTCGGAAGAAGTTCCCCCGCTTTGTTTGGTGCCTGCCAGAGTGGTCGGGGTTATGAGAATGATAGATAGAGGAGAAGGAGACGAAAAGATCCTGGCTGTCGCTTCGGGAGATAGAAGTTTTGACGGGATAGAACATGTATCTCAACTTCCGAATTCATTCAGAGCAGAGCTGACTCATTTTTTCTCAGTATATAAACAATTAGAAAAAAAAGAAGTTAGGGTAGAAGAGCCGGAAGGCCCCGAGGTAGCAAAAGAGCTAATCCTCAGAGCATTAGATTTTTATAAACAGAAGTTCCCTAAAAAGTGAATTAGCCCAGGACCTCGTATACTTCGCTGGACTTGGATTTTCCTTTTACTTTTACTTTGCCTAATTTTTTAAAGGAATACTTTCTGCGATTCTTCAACTTGCGGTATGTACTTTCGCTAAGTAGAAGGTTCGCATGAAACTCCTTCGTAAGTCCCTCGATACGAGAAGCAAGATTGACAGCGTCCGAGATCACTGTCCCATCCATTCTTTCTTCTTCTCCGATGGTTCCGAGCATCAATGTTCCTGTATGAAGTCCGATACCGATTTGGATCGGCTCATAATGTCGATCCGCTCTGGATTGGTTTAGACTTTCTAACTCTCGGAGCATTTCCATCGCAGCATCCAGAGCTTGGTCAGGCAGGCTCGGAAAGAGAGCCATAATCCCATCGCCCAGATACTTATCGATGAAACCTCCGTGTTTTCGGATAATAGGCCCCATCTTTCTCATATAAGAATTCAAGAAGTCGAAATTGTCTTTAGGAGTCATCTTCTCGGAGAGTTGGGTAAAGGATCTGATATCCGAAAATAGGATGGTCATTTCTCTTTGGACCTGATCTCCCAAGCCAATCTCTGTAATATCATTCTTATTTAAAAATTTCAAGAAGGCTAAAGGAACGAATCTACTATAGGCCTTGTTCACTTCCAGTAGGTTGTCTGATAAACGTTCTATATATAAGAATGCTTGAGAAAACCGGAAAGAAAGCAGATAAGACTGCACGAATATGAAAACGAATAATCCTAATGGAAGATAATACCCGGTATTGATCACCGCTTGTGAATATAAACTATCATTGATTGCAGCCGCAGTTAATGCAATCACGCCACCGAGTGCCATCAAAGAACCTTCTGCGCCTGATCTAACCAAACGAACTAATACGAAGAAGATCCATAATATTACAAAAATCAAACATACTTGGAACGGAATCAAAGTATGTGTATATATACTAGCAGGAGTAAATACTACAATCGCAGATACGACCAGATTAAATCCTATAAAGATCCTTTTTAACTTTGCAGAGAGTGAGTGCGGGTATAACGCGTCTAAATAATAAATGAAAAATGGAACCGCTAAGTAGAAGGAGATATATTCCAGCTTATTAAAAAATTCCCAAGGCAGATGAGGAAATTTTAGGATCAGGAATCTTTCTCCAGTTACGAAAATCCTAAGGCAGATACTCGCGCAGAATGCTCCGAAAAACAACCCGGTCATGTCCCTTCTTCTTAAAGAATAGAGACCAAAATGGTATAAAGCCATGATGATGATACTTCCGAACAAGAACATCTCGCTAAAAGAGCTATTGTCTCTGAAGTTCAGAAGGTCCACCTCTGTTCCCATCCTAAGAGATTCCCAAAGTCCTCCCTTATAATGATCGAAGTTAGAGATCTCTACTTGTAATAACATCTCCTTGTTCGGTTGTCCGATCGAAACATAAAGTGGAAGATATTGGGGACGAGATGAGTTTGCATCCGGACCCACCACTCCATTTCCCATGATCTTCTTCCCATCCAAATAGATAGAAGCAGCAGTTCCGGCGCCTTGGAAGTGCATCATTAGCCTTCCCTGATTTTGGCCGGGAATAATTTTTAAAGTATAAGTTCCATATCCGAAAGCCATCAGAGGATTCATCCCCTCTAACTTAGGAATTTGGTTCCAGTTTCCAGGAATATTAACTATATGAGTTGCGGCATCTTTGGATCCGAGATCCGGACGAGAGACGGCAAGTTTCATCCATTGGAATTTCCACTCTCCATCCAATTTAACGATACCGTCTTCTGCAAAGTTCCATTCTCTCAGATCTAAAACCCCGTTTTCTGCAAGAGGGGAAATTTTAGAGGAATTTTTGCTTCGACAGGAGAATAACGTTAGGACGAAAAATAGTATGAGTGGAATTACTTTGAGAGATTTCATATGGTATCGATTTGAAATTGGACGAAGAATGCCCCTGTTTTCCTCGGATCGGAATATGAATTTCCCGGCCCTTCTACGGAAAGCGGGAGCTATACTAATAAAATTCCGAATTCAATTAAATCAGAAATTTAGAAATTCCGCCGGATTTTTGAAAAATTTTTCCAGTGAGAATCTATAACTCTCGTTCGATGAAAACCATTTGAAGTCTCCCAGAGAAACATCCGGGAGTTTTTATCTTAGAATTTTTGTAAGAATGTCTCCAAAATATTTTGGAATTCTTTCGGTTGGTCCAATTGCAGCCAATGTCCCGCATTTGTAACTACAGTATGAGGAAATCCTAAATGAAGTCTATGTAATGCAAATTGGTCATCGTTTTCCGGAGTGACTATCGCAAGTTTTGGACCTACATACCTTTTTAAAGAATGGTTCGGATCATAATCCAATAGTTCCGAAGTGATCTTGATCACGGTATCTTTTGGAGTTCTGGTTAATTCTCTCATTAATCTTTCTTTTATTTCAGGTTTAGAATTCGCTAATAATTGTTCCCAATAAGCCTCGGTAGTCTGCACATACGTATCCGAATATAATGCATTTTTGATTTGGTTACGAACCGCTTCCGGTAATTTTTTGGGATCACCATTGGAATCCACAAGAACGAGTCCAGCTACTCTACTTGGATTTTCTCCTGCATATTGTAATGCGACACTTCCCCCCATACTATGGCCCACGAGCACGAATCTTTGTAAGCCCAGAAGATTTACAACTGTGGCCAGATCCTGCGCCATAGAAGAGATCCTATAATCTCCATCTTTAGGAAATTCCGAATCCCCATGTCCTCGAAGTTCTATTCGGACCACTCTTCTGTTCGGAACGAGGGCATCCTTGATCTCATCCCAATGAGAAACATTACCACCGAAAGAATGGATAAACACTACCGGCATTCCGCCAAAACCTTCGTCTTTATAGGAAATTTTTCCTGTTGGGCCATGGACGGAGGTTTTGATAATTTCACCTTTACAAAGAACAATACCAAAAACGGAAGTTGCTAAAGTAATCATAAAAACAAGCATAGCAGAATATACATGACAAGTTCTGTCATATTTAGAGATTTATACTAAAATTATGAGAGCTGATAGGCTTCTAAATATTTTATTGCATCTGCAGGCAAAAGGAAGGACCACCGCCAAGGAACTTTCCAAAAAATTAGAAATTTCAGAACGAACTGTTCATAGGGATATGGAAGCTCTTTCTTCCGCTGGAATTCCAATCTATGCAGAACGAGGGATCGGCGGAGGTTGGAGTTTAAGCGAAGGTTACAGAACAAACCTTACTGGTTTTAAAAAAGAAGAAGTGATCTCCTTATTACTAGTCCATTCTTCTAGGGTTTTGGAGGATTTAGGAAAGAAGAAGGACTTCGATTCTGCATTCGTCAAACTCATGGCATCTCTTCCTCCTGCATATAGAAAGGATGCGGAAACTGCCAGACAAAGAATTCATATAGACGGCCTGGGCTGGGGAAGAGCGATCAGAGAACTTCCACTTCTTCCGATACTACAAGACGCTGTTTGGGAAGAGAAAAAAGTAAAGATCATCTATGAAAAAGAAGGCGGAAAACCTGAACCAAGAACGATCGAACCTTACGGGCTTGTAGCTAAGGACACGATCTGGTATGTAGTTGCAAAACGTGGAAAAGAAATGAGAGTCTATCGAATATCTCGTATCAAAGAAGCTTCTGTCACTACCGAAAGATTTGAAAGACCTAAAAAATTTGATCTAAGCAAATATTGGGAAGAATGGATCAAGGAATTCAAATCAAGAGTCCCTAAATATCTGATCAAAATTAAAGTCACGGATGCCACTGCGGAGCATATCAAAAGTATTCCTTATATGAAATGCCTAAGCCATAAACCTCTGACAAAAGGTTTTGCCGAAATGGTGATCGATATGGAAACCAAAGAATGGGCGTTAGGAAGTATGCTCCAACACTGCGATTCCGTTTTTGTTTTAGAACCTTTAGAATTGCAGGAAGCAATTCGACATAAGGCCAGAGAAATCCTAAAAATTTACGAATAAAAACTTCTTATAGATCTAATTTTATAGGAAGTCGGAAGAAGATTGATTTTCCCGTCAGATCCAAGATAATTTTTCAAATAGAACTGTATGTCTTCTTCTCCCAAAAACTATTGGATCCGAAACCCGAACTTTCTGGAAAACCAGGAAGATGCTATTCTTATCTCCGATCATAAAGGAAAACTTTTGGATTCGAATTCTCAGGCAAAAGAGTTTGGGCTTATTCCTGAAAAAAATGATCTAAAACATTCTTCTTGGTATCCGAAACTCTCCAAAGCCGATTCGAAAGAGCATTCTCATCTAACATTACATCTTTCTTCCGGCAAAAAAAGATTCATATGCAGAACAATTCCGATCTTAGTGGATGAAAAAGAACCTGCAAATGCTTTCTACTTCAAAGATATCACGGAAAGATCTTTTACCGAAGCAAAGGCAAAAAGATACGAAACCCTTTTCAGAAGAAGGGAAAACAAAATTAAAGAATTAGAAATTCGAGATAAACTCACAGGTCTATTTAATAGAGAATACACAATCGAATCCTTCCAAGCGGAACTTTATAGGGCAGAAAGAAGCGGAACCTCGATCGGCGTGGTTTATTTGGACATAGACGGATTAAAAGAGATCAACGAAATATTCGGGAATAGCGGAGGAGACCTTCTACTTAAAGAAATGGGAAGGATACTTTTGGAAAATTCCAGGAGGAGCGATATTTCTTCTAGGATCGGAGGCGAAAAATTCTTACTTCTTCTTCCAGGAGCACATAAGAATATAGTGTTGGAAAGAGCGGAGAAGATCAAAAGATTATTTTCGGAATCCAGCTCCAACGGCCCTTGGGGAGAAGTGAAAGTCACTTTATCTTTAGGAGTTGCAATGTATCCGGAAGACGGTTCCACATATGATGTTCTTCTACAAAAAGTCCAAACAGGAAATTAGATGACCCACGTAGAAAAGTTCGAAGGTGAAAGAGCACAGGTTTACGAGAGAAGGATCGGCAAAATGATCCCATTCTATTCAGGGATCATGGAATTAGTTGCGACCTATCTTTTAGAAAATACTCCAGAAAATGGAAAGATCTTATCCGTAGGCTGCGGAACTGGGGCAGACTTTGCCAAATTATTAAAAATTGCTCCGGATCGGTTTTCGATTACCGGTATAGACCCTTCTCCTGAAATGATCGAACAGGCTCAGAAAAAATTCCCTCAACTTAAATTTATCTGCGGAACAGTGGAAGAACTCCCACTTGCAGAAGAATACGATTCCGCCACTTTACTATTTGTTTTACATTTTCTTCCGGATACCGGAGATAAACTCTCCATCTTAAAAGAGATTTATTCTAGATTAAAAAAAGGAGGAAGCCTAATCTTATTCGATCTATTCGATTCCGAACCGAATGGGTCAGAGATCTTATTCCAAAATATAAAATCTTATCTAATCAATTTCCAAGGCTGGGAAGAAGAAGCAGTCCAAATCTATCTTAAAAGAGTATTCGAACTGCATCGTATTTCAGGTACCAGATACACTGAACTTTTACAAGAAGCCGGATTTTCGATAAGTTCTCAAAAATTCAGATCCTTACATGTAGGCGGATGGATCGCTACTAAATAATTTAAAATTAACTTCTTTTGTTAGGCTTAAATGCAGATATCATATTTTTAGAAGCTAATTTCTTCTCGTAAAACTCCTTGGAAGCGGCGTAGATCGTTTTTTCGAAAGTGGCATAGACCGCCCCTTCTTCATCCTCATATTTTGCGGGAAGATCAAAAACGATTTCACCTTTTTCTAATATATCTTGTTTTGTTTTTTCGATCAATTCTTCCGTGATCAAAAATCGGATCTTTACTTTATCTAAGATCGGCCTGACAAATTTTACTTTTGCAGCCTTGTCCCAAACAACATAGTCGGGACCGAGTATCCACATCATCATCAACATATAGTATGGGTCCACGGAACTATAGATACTTCCTCCGTAAATTGTTCCGACTCGATTTAATGTGCGAAGATTTTTTTTCAAACTTACATGAAGTTCTCTCAAATCGGAAGAGATGAATTGTATTTTTCCTCCTGTACACCACAGACAAGGCCAATGGTTCAAACGAAAACGTAACCACCAAGAGGAGATAGATTCTTTTTTATCGCTAGTATATAATTTCATAATGGATTCTTTGCTGTCAGACTGGAAGTCCCACTCTTCTACGCAAGGCGATTTCCCTTCCGGCGGCTCTCTTATATTTTGATTATATTAAGATAACAAATCTAGAACCGTTGGATTCTTTAAAAAACAATCGTTATGTTAACTTTTTAAAAATATTTGAAAGGACGTTGACAGGGAAAAAGTTCCAGTTATTTCTTTTTTTACTCCGTATATCGGAAAGAAGCATTAAACTTTTATAATGCATAAAAATAGATCATTTGAATGGTGAAAAAATGAAAAGTTCCACGGTGTTTTCCTCTCGAATTGTCGCAGTCGCATTTATTTGCGCTCTGTCCTTGATCGGAGCCGGATGTAAAGATTCCTCCTCAAACTACGATTCTTTGTTATTTTTAGTCCAATCCAACGGTAAATCCGCAGGAACTCTCCCAGCAGACATAAATTATAAAGCAGAATACCAGACTCCCGCTCCTTTGGACCAACCAAGCGGGATTCCTTTCGAGGGGGGCGGAACCAAGGGAAAGGATGGAAGAAGTCCAAGACCAGTATATGCTCCAAAATTACAGATAGATCCACAAGGTTGGATGAGCAGCGGATACCAATCCAGATCCAATACCCAGCTCAGAAATATTTGTATCCCAGGAACACATGACTCCGGAACTTACGGGATCCAGGGAATTGACGAGAATATTTCCCAAACGCAAGAATACAATGTGGGAGAACAATTAGCTCTCGGATATCGTTACTTTGATTTAAGGATCAAAAAGATAAGCGGACAATTTAAGATCCACCACGGATCCAGCGTTTCCGTTTCCGCTCAGGAAGTGTTCCAACATATCTCCAGCTTCGTGAATAATCGCAAAAAAGAGATCGTATTTGTTCATATCCAAAACGTGGACAGCATGAGCGACGCAGAACATTACGAACTGAAGGACCAACTGGTTCTTCCCTATTTAGGTTCCAGAATGGCGCCTCGGAATTTAGGAAATTCAGTCAACTTTGGTCAACTTTGGGATCTAGATAAAAACGTAATCTTGATCTGGGGCGGCGGAAATTTCGCAGATCTATCACAATTGTATTGGAATCAAGGCCAGACTATGAAGAGCGACTGGCAAAATACCGGAAATGAATCCGATCTAATCAGTGCACTTAGAACTCGTATCAAGGACAATAGAGAAGGTAAATTTTACGTAGCTCAAATGATCCTAACTCCGAATGCGACTCAGATCATCTTCCCTCCTTATTGGGGAAGTATTCAAGATCTTACCAATGATAAATTGGATCATGCAAGTTTTGTTTACGACTTAGATAGAGAAGCAAAAAAATCCGGACAACGTATCAACATTGCGATGGTGGATTTTGCGGGCCCTCAATTCTCTCAATACGCGTTCGAAGCATGTATGGATGTGAATGATCTGGAGCCAAGATACTTCACTTTAAAAAGTAAACAATCTAATCTATGTTTAGATGTGAGCAACAGCGGAACAGACAACGGCACTCGTGTCCAAGTTTGGAATTGCAATAACACTAATGCTCAGAAATGGTTCTACGAACATTCTACAAGTCATCTTCGAAGCAAATTGAATAATGATAAATGTTTGGATAACGGCGGGGAGAATTGGAACGGAGGAAAGATAGTCCTCTGGGATTGTAGAGACAATATAGATAATATGAGATTCGATTTCTACGATGATTCTATGCGAGTTAGACAAAACGAATCTATCGCAGTGGACGCCAACGGTTCCACAAGCGGTTCTTTAGTAAGCCAATGGACTTGGCATGGTGGAAACAACCAACGTTGGGAGAAAAATTATGAAACTCCTTACTTTGCTCTGGTTAACCAAGACTCTGGCAGATGTTTAGATATAAGCAACAGCAGTACTGCAAATGGAGCAAGGATCCAAGTTTACAACTGTAACGGGACAAACGCTCAAAAATGGTATTATGATGCAGGCAATGGTTTTCTAAGAAGTAAGCTGGATCCAAATAAATGTATGGATAACGGTGGAGAAGCTCGTAACGGCGGAAAGATTGCTCTCTGGGATTGTAAAGACATGAATAATATGAGATTCGATTTTGTAGGAGATAGTATCCGCAACAGAATCAACTCATTATATGCAGTCGACGCAAACGGAACTTCCAACGGATCTTTAGTAAGCCAATGGGAATTCAAAAATACGAATAACCAACTCTGGAAAAAATCATATTAAGTTCGAAACCGGGGAATCTTATTTGATTCCCTCGTAACGATACATCCAATCCTGGCCTTTCTTAGCAAAACTAGGCAAGGCCAGAGTAAGGAATACATCCCTGATCCAACAACCTATCGGGCTAAGTTTTTTCTTTCTGTTTCCATTCCTTCTAGATTCCTCGATAATCCTTTCCACTCTAGGTCTTCTGATCGTTTCAAAATCCCGAAAGGCTTCCGGAACCGAATTGGATCTTTCTAAAAGTAAAAATAAAGTGTGAGAATCTTCCAAAGCCATGGAAGCTCCTTGTCCGGTATGAGGGCTCATTACATGAGCCGCATCTCCGATTAACAACACCTTATCATTTCCCCATTTAGGCAGACTTCTCAGGTCGTGAACATTTCCTTTCAGGATTGTAGGAGAAGTTTGGATGATTCTTTCTATAGGAGCATGCCATCCTTTATGTATTTCTAATATTTTATTTCTCCAGGATTCGTCATCAATGGAGTCCATCTCGTCCCTCGTAAGCTCTTTTTCAGAAGGGATATTGCTCCACCACATCCAAGAAGTATCCTTAGTGTTTCCACATGCTGCGAAACCGAAAAAACCTTCCGGCCCGAAAGTAAAATGGATCGGTCCTCTTTTGTAATATTTTTCCGGAATCACTTCGGAAGGAATAAATCCTCCTGCATTTAGAATTCCTGTATATTCAGGTTTTGGAAAATTAGGAAAAAGAAAATTACGGACTTTGGAATGATTTCCATCGGCTCCGATTAAAAAATCCGCTTCTACAGAACTTCCATCATCGAATTTTGCGATCACTCCCCCATCTAAAGGAAATTCCGCATCCGAGAATTTTTTTCCATATTCCGTAGGAATTCCTTCCTTCTCCGCCGCTTCCAATAATAAAAGATGAAATCTTGCACGTGAGACCACGATCGCTGATTCTCCGAACCGAGAGACAGAACCATTCGGGATCATTGAAAGAACCTTTCCGGTATGATTCCTGAAAATCATCTCGTCGGAAAGTGTTCCTATCTGAAGAATTTCCGAAGTAAGGCCTAATTCTCTCATCACCTTCATTCCGTTAGGTGAAATTTGAAGAGCGCCTCCTATATCTTCCGCCGGGCGAGAATAGGATTCCATCAAACGAACTCCGTATCCTGCCCTTTTTAAAAATAATGCAAGAGAAGGCCCAGAAATTCCGGAGCCTACGATTATAAAATTGGGCTTCTCCCGTTTCATATTATCCTCCGAATGCGGCCTTGATCACTGTAAAGGCAGAGACCAAGGAATAAGCAGTTATTGCAAAGGAAACGGAAAGCGAGATCATAGCCACTCCTAGACCGATGGGAGATCCCCAGGAATACCAAGGGTAATCAGGAATTTCGTTCTTGCTATTTTCTGCCATGTTTGTTCTCCTTAAATCGAATTAACTCGATGATTAATTATCTTGATTATCGAGATATTTGACGGTCAAGATAATTGCAAGACAAAAAAATCCCAAAAACTAAGCCCGAATTGATGGAATCCATTATGACCGATTCCAAAAACCTGAGCACTGTATCCATTTTGTTTCACCAAACCATTGCGGATCGGCTTGGGCTACATATCACGGATCATAAATGTGTGGACTTTCTATTTACGCTCGGACCCCAAACTGCCGGGGAAATCTCTAAGAACATGGGGCTTAGCACCGGTGCGGTAACTTCTCTCATTGATCGTTTGGAGAAGAAGGGACTCGTAGAACGTAAGAATGACCCGAATGATAGAAGAAAGGTGAGAATTTTTCTGACCCAGGATATGGCCGCTATGCAAAAGATAGGAAGTTTATTCGAAGGTCTAGCAAAATCGGTTTGGGAGCAACTCTCCGCCTATACCGCCGAAGAACTAAAGATCATTTTGGATTTTACCCGCAAATCGATACGGATCATGGAAGAAGAAAGAGAAAAACTTCTGCTTTAGAAAGATTCTACTATTCGGTCCGTATTTTTAAGCTTGCTCAACTAGCCGATCTTGCGGAACAATTCTGCGAAAACTTTTAGAACTAAATGAATTCTAGGCTTTTCTGGAATTTTTAGGGGAGGAAAGGAATGAAAGCTTTAGTCACAGGAGCAAGCGAAGGGATCGGTAGAGAATTCGCTAAACAACTAGCTGCAAAAGGTTATAAGATCACTGCAGTTGCAAGAAACGAAGCAAGACTTAAACAATTGATAGATGAATTAGGAAAAGGGCATACATTCATCATCGCAGACCTATCGGATCCAAAATCAACCGCAAAGATCCAAAAAGAATTAGAAGACAATCATTATGATTTATTAATAAATAATGCAGGGTTCGGAGTCTACGGACCGTTTAATAAAGCGGACCTTTCTAGATTACAAGCAATGACCCGTTTGAATATAGATTCTCTTGTTTCTCTGTCTTATTCTTTCTTAAAAAATTCCCAATCAGGAGATTCTTTGATGAATATCTCCTCCACTTTGGGTCTTGTTCCGATGCCTTCCTCCGGAGTGTATTCAGCAACTAAGGCTTTCGTAACTTCTTTCAGCGAGTCCTTATGGTATGAGCAAAGAAAAAGAGGAGTTTATGTTATGGGGCTTTGTCCTGGAGTGACAGTTTCTAACTTTTTCGAAAGAGCAGGAGGAGATCCAAAAGATTTTCCGAAAGCAATCGCTCAGTCTGCGGAAACTTTGGTGGAATATGCTTTGGCAGCATTGAAAAAAAGAAGTTCTCCTACGGTAGTTTCAGGACTTCCGAATAAAGTTTTGGTAAAAGTTTCCAAGCTGATCGGAAGAAAGGCAACAGTTAAATTGATGGGAAAAATGAGGTAATATATAGATGACGTCCCCTTTTTTTGGAGAATTTTTAGGCACGTTTGTGCTCATACTTTTAGGAGACGGAGTAGTAGCCGGAGTTTTATTAGAAAAATCTAAAGCAAAAGATTCCGGCTGGATCGTGATCACTGCAGCTTGGGCGTTTGCGGTTATTTTAGGAGTTTTCACTGCTAAAGCATTTGGAAGTGCGGATGCTCATTTGAATCCTGCAGTTACATTGGCATTTGCAGTACAATCAGGAGAATATTCTAAAATTCCAATATACCTTCCTGCACAATTTTTGGGGGCGTTCTTAGGAGCCATAGCAGTATACTTACATTATCTTCCTCATTGGAAGGAGACAAAGGACTCGGGAAAAATTTTAGCAGTATTCTCTACGGATCCTGCGATATCCAATCCACCTTCTAATTTTTTTAGCGAGTTTTTGGGAACATTCATTTTGATCTTAGGGATACATTCTATCTTCTCCGCTCAAATTGCAGATGTGACCACACCTATGGGAGCCTTTTTCGTAGGTATTTTAGTTTGGGTGATCGGACTTTCTATGGGGGGAACCACAGGTTACGCAATCAACCCGGCAAGAGATTTAGGACCCAGGTTAGCACACTATCTTCTACCCATCGCAAACAAAGGTAACTCCGGGTGGAAATATGCATGGCTTCCCATTCTTGCACCTTTAGCAGGTGGAGCATTCGCAGGAATATTTTTAAAATCCATATTATAATTTTAAAGGCTTAGCAGGGTCCAATCGCCAACATGAAATCATTTTCTATCAAACAAATATTCTTAATATTCTTTTTAATCTATCTGTCTTGTTCGGGAGAACAGATCCGAAACAAACCTATCGAAGGAAACTTAGATCTACAAGGTCATAGAGGAGCCAGAGGGCTAAAGCCTGAAAACACTTGGCCAGCATTCGAAGAAGCACTTTCTCAAGGAATGACCACGATCGAATTGGATACAGTTCTCACTAAGGATCAGAAAATCATAATACATCATGATTCCGAATCTAACCCGGCATTATGTACTAAGAAAGATGGATCTGATATTATTTCTAAATCCATCTACGAACTAACTCTTGCAGAATTAAAAGAGCTTGATTGTGGAACTAAGAAAAATCCTAAATTCCCTGAGCAGATCTCCGTTCCTGGAACTGAACTTTTAACTATCCAAGAATTTTTTGAAAAAGTTCAAACCTGGGAAAGAACAGGAAAAAGAAAAGTTATCCCTAAATTTAATATAGAGACCAAATTTCCGAATGACTCTGATTCACAAGTTTCGAATGAAATATTAGAAGCGCATGTAAATCTTTTGATCAAAGCGATCGAAACCGCTAAGGTAATAGACCGTGCAACGATCCAATCTTTCTATCTTCCCGCAATTTCTTTGGTGAAAAAGAAAAATCCTAAGATCAAAACTTCCGCGCTATTTTCTCTCACCTATCCCCAGGGAGCCGCAATGAAATTCGGGTTCGGTAATTCCAGAAGAGAACTTGTTTTAAATCAAACTAAGGAGTTAAAAGCGGATATTATTTCTCCTTATTTTTTATATGTAACGGATGAATTCGTTTCCAAGGCTCATTCTTTAGGAATTAAAGTGATCCCTTGGACAGTAAATGATACAAAAGAAATGGAAAGATTGATCGAAGCAGGCGTAGACGGAATTATTACAGATTATCCGGATCGACTGAATTCCGTTCTCAAAAAACATTAGACACGCTTTGGGTTCTGCTTATCCTAACGGGAAGTGAAGCGGTCTCTTTTACTTCTTTCCACTTTTTGGTTTTGTTTCTCTTTAGAAGCAGCGCCGATCCAAGACGGAGTGTTACAAATTTCCTCTCAGGATCTTATAGAACACTCCGAACTTATTCCATTAAATGGGAACTGGCAGTTTTTATACGGAGAATTTGTTTCTCCTGAAAAAAGCTCCACGGCTAAATGGGATATATTAACCGTTCCTCATTCTTGGCAGGATACCAAAAAAGGAGATCAAGTACTCCCGAGAGAAGGAGCAGCAAGTTTTCGTTTATCCATCATCTTCCCGGAAGAAGATCTAAAAAAAGAGATCGGGCTTTTGATGCCGGACTTTGCATCTGCCTATAAATTATATTATAACGGAAGATTAGTATATTCTTCAGGTACTCCTAGCGTAGATCCTTCCGCTGAAATTCCTAAGATCAAATCCGTTTATCTACCCCTAAGAGTAGAAAAAACAAATACTGAAATTTTAGTACAAGGCTCTAACTGGATCAATAATTTCGGAGGTTTCTGGCAGGTTCCAAAGTTAGGAACCTTAGAAGCGATTTATAGAGAAAAGTTAATCACTCAATCCAGAGAATCTTTTTTGTTTGGTGGACTTCTTCTTATAGGGCTTTATCATACGGGGCTTTTTCTTTTTAGAAGAAAGGAGAAGTCAGCATTCTATTTTGCATTATTTACGTTTTTATTAACTTTGAGAGTAGCTTTAATCGGCAACAGACTTGTTCTAGAAATTTTTCCAGACTTTCCTTGGGAGTCCGTTTTTAGATTAGAATTTTTCTCCTTCTATACCGCAGTTCCTATCTTTTTAATGTTCCATCGTTCTTTGTTCCCGGAAGATACATTCTCATGGGTACCTGCTGCCGCCTGGGTATTAGCGATCGCTTACGATATCACTCTATTATTCCCAATCGGATTTTTTACTAAGATAGTAGGTCCGTTCCAGATCGTAACTGGAATCGGTTTACTCTATGTTCTATTTACTGTATGTTTGGGAGTTTGGAAAAAAAGAGAAGACTCTCTCTTATTCCTCACAGGATTTTTTGCATTCGGGATCACGGTCGGGATCGATCTACTCTGGGATAAATTAAATCTACGAGGGATCAATCTTTCTCCTTATGGCCTTTTAGTATTCACTCTTTCCCAATCATTAGTACTTTCCAGAAGGATCGCAAGAGCATTCAGAAAATCTGAAATACTCGGTGAAAACTTAAGGATAACGAACAGCGCGCTTAACATTCTAAAAGATAACTTAGAAGTTTTGGTTCGAGAAAAAACCTCCGAGTTAAATCACTCCCTGGAAAGGATACGAAAAGATTTACTCGTTGCTCAAAGGATCCAGAAAAAACTTTTTCCGGAAAATGTAGAATCATACAAAGAATTAAAATACGCAGTTAAATATCTTCCAAGAGACGAAGTGGGCGGAGACTTTTACGATATTTTTGAAATTTCTCCGGGAGTATATAGGATCTTTCTTGCGGATGCTACCGGTCACGGGGTCCAAGCCGCGTTAGTTACGATGGCAATAAAAGCAGAATACGAAGGTATCAAATTCGGAGCGAAAGATCCGGGATTTTGTTTGGATCTTTTGGATGATAAGTTCCAAAGAAAATTCTCCTCTTTAGGAACCATATTTTCTTCTATCATCGTGGATATTTACGCCAGAGAAAACAGATTAGTTTATGCATCCGCAGGACATCCGGATCAGATTTTAGTACATTCTTCTAATCTTATGAATTTAAGAAGAACAGGTGCGATCATAGGTTTGAAAAACAAAAAAAGTTATGAGAACCAAGAATTGGATTTTTTAAACGGGGATAGAATGTTCCTTTTTTCGGACGGTGTATTCGAACAATTCAATTCTAAAAGAGAAGCCTGGGGGGAATCCAGACTCAGAAATCGGATCTCTGAACTTTCGAAAGAACCTATCGAAAATATCCCGGATATTGTGATGAAAGATTTGGATCTCTGGTTAGAATATTCCCAACCACAAGATGATATAAGTCTGATCGCTATCGAAAGAGTCTGACTAAATCAGTTTTTCATAACACCAAGCGGTTTCGTCGGAAGCCCATTTCCCAAAAGAATCGATACGAGAATATCCATGTTTTTCATAAAAACGTAATGCTTCCGGTTGAGGTGCACCTGCTCTTAATCGAATAGAAGTAAATCCGTTTTGTTTCGCAAATAATTCCAACCCGTTAATAAGTTCGGAAGCAAGCCCCGTTCCTCTAAATTCAGGATCCACATACATTACATCCAACTCTGCAATCGAATCATTCCAAGGTGTGATCGCAATACTTCCAATCGGCCGATTATCAATTTCTGCGATCCAAAATCCATATTTGGGACCCTTAAAATATTCGCCCTTCATCGGATTAGGCGCTTGAAAACCGTATCTGGATTGTATTTCTTCCCATAAAGCGTTCATCATTAAGATTGCAGAATTTGTTTCCGGGTCTTGGAGTTTGATTTGTATTTTAGGATTCATTTTAGTTCAATATACAAAACCTGAAAATACGAAATATGACAGTTCAAAAAAAGTCCGCACTCCAATTTTTACTTTTTACATTACTCATCGATTTTATCGGCTTCGGGATCATCATCCCTGTGGTTCCCAATCTTTTAAAAGATATGTTGCAAGGGAATTTGAGTACCGCAGCGGTTTACGGAGGACTTCTATCCTTCACTTATGCGATCACTCAATTTTTCTTCGCTCCTATCATCGGCGGTTTAAGCGATAGATTCGGAAGAAGACCTGTTTTACTCGCCTCTTTATTTGGATTAGGTATCGACTATGCATTCTTAGCATTGGCACCGAATGTATTCTGGTTATTCATAGGAAGGATCATAGCTGGGATCACAGGAGCAAGTTATGGAGTCGCAGGTGCGATCATCGCAGACATCAGCCCTCCTGAAAAAAGGTCCCAAAACTTAGGATTAGTCGGAATGGCATTCGGGATGGGATTCATTATAGGCCCGATCATCGGTGGTTTATTTTCAGAGTTCGGCCCAAGAGCTCCGTTCTGGGTGGCTTCTTCTCTTTCTCTTTTGAATTGGGTGTATGGATATTTTGTTTTGCCCGAAACTCTTGTAGAAGAGAACAGAAGAAAATTCAACTGGGTAATGGCAAATCCATTCGGTTCAGTTGTGGCATTTTTCCGTTACCCTGGACCTTTAAGCGGTTTGGTACTTTCTTTATTTCTAATATTCGTAGCGAACCATTGTATGGAAACAAGTTGGTCCTACTTTACAATGAACAAATTCCAGTGGACCGCAACTAAGATCGGATTTTCTCTAGCAGTGGTAGGCGCGTCTCTTGCAGTAGTGCAAGGCGGATTGCTTAGGATCATAATTCCTAAACTGGGACAAAAAAATTCCGCTTATATAGGAATTTTTGCAAGAGTAGTTATGAGTGCATTATTTGCATTCGCCTGGGAGGAATGGATGCTTTATGCTCTACTTGTGCCCTTCTCTTTTTGTTTTATCGCTACTCCTGCAATCCAAGGTTATATTTCCAACCACGTCTCTCCTACGCAACAAGGAGAGTTCCAAGGAATTATGGGAAGTATGATGAGCCTAAGTTCTATTTTAGGCCCATTACTTATGAGTTTTGTTTTTTCTTATTTTACGAGAGAAGGTATGCAGCCTTATTTTCCGGGCGCACCGTTTATAGTAAGTTCTTTACTTGCGATCCTGAGTTTAGTGATCGCAATCATTTCTTTTAGAAAGGAAAAGTTAAGAGTGGGAGAAAAGATAGGAGAATGATCTATTCTTCGTCTTCTTCGAGTCCCAGATAAAACAGAGCCCATAAAGTATCGAATAAGATCTGCATTAACAGCGCGAACCTTTCTTCTCTATCTTCTACAGTTTTGAAATCATCGATCAAGAAGGTAACGAAAGGTTCTAAGATCCTTCTTTCTTCCAGATCCGGGATGGAATTCAAACTTTTGATAGAAAAGTTAGCTTCCACGGGAACATTATGGAAATTTAATCTGCTATTCAGAACCAGAACCGCTATTTCCAGAAGTTCCGCATCCGACATTGTTTTTACACCGGCTTCGTTTAATCCGGAAAGTAAACCTGAGATCGCTTCGTCGGTGATCTCCTCACTTCTATCCTCATCTTCGTCACTGTATGCTTCCGAAATTGCGATAAGAACAGCAGTGGCTTGGTCCCAGAAGGAAGACAATGCCTCGTCCAAACGAGCCTCATCCTCTTCTGTTAATTCCCTTTTGAAACCTGAGTCCAGATCATCATAAAAAGGTTCCGGATCATCAGTCTCGCATGCTGCAGAAACAAATGTACGAACAGTGATCCAAAACGGGGATTTTTCGTGGCCAATGCGAAGAATTTCCTCAGCATATTTGGCGACTGTGGCTCTCCAAGTGGAAAGGGAATAGGAAGGAATCTCCATATTCAAATATTCCTCACTCTCTCCAAACTCGTCGACACTATAAATCATTTCGTATTATTTTTTAAGAAGAAATTTAAGCGGGAACTTTAGTTGCCTTGCGTATTCTAGTTGCTCCGAACTGAGAAGGATCGAATATTTCCCGCATGAACATTGACGAAGATTATGATTTTCCCAGATTTCGTTCCGATTCGAATGCAGGTCATTACGAGAGTTGGTTCGTAAGAGGAAATCATCCGACTCGTCCTCTGGCAATTTGGATCCGCTATACTATTTTTTCTCCTAAACATTCCGCTCAAGATTCCATAGGAGAATTATGGGCCATCTATTTCGACGGAGAGAATGGAAAACACTATGTTTCCAAATCCGAATATCCTATCTCGGAATGCGAATTTTCCGGAGCCCCATTCAAAGTCCGGATCGGCTCTTCCGTTCAAGATCATAACGGGTTAAAAGGTAAATCAGGGAATAAACAAGGTTCCACAAATATAGAATGGGACCTAAACTTCTCAGGAGGAGATAAACCACTTTTTCTTTTTCCCAAAGATCTATATTCAGGAGGTTTCCCGAAGGCAAAAGTTTTAGTCGGAAAACCTTCCTTATTACTTAATGGATTTATAAAATTAGAAAATGATAAAATAGATCTAAAAGATTGGAAAGGAAGCCAAAATCATAATTGGGGTCCAAAACACACCGATCAATACGCATGGGGACAAGTAGCCGGTTTTGATGGGGAAGAAGGGTCCTTCCTTGAATTGGCAACAGCAAAGATCAAGATAGGACCGCTCTGGACTCCTGCAATCACTCCAATCGTTTTACGTTTACATGGAAAAGAATACGCATTAAACGGTTTATTCTCCTCCTTCGGAAGAGCGAGCTATCGGTATTTCGATTGGAAATTCCAGGCTTCTTCTCCTGAAATAAAGATAGAAGGAAGAATTCATGCAGATAAAAAAGATTTCGCCTGCCTACGTTATGCGAATCCTCCAGGCGGTTGGAAGTTTTGTCTGAACAGTAAAATAGCAAGGGCAGAAGTTTTGGTCCAAAGAAAAGGAGAAACTTCTCCACTTCGTTTAAGATCTGCCAGAAGTGCAGCATTTGAAATACTTACTGAAGATACTTCTCACAGTTTATTGACTGAAGTTTAAGAATCTTTAACTCCCGACCTTTTTCGGATTGACCAGGTTCCCTTTCTCGAAAATTTTGAGAGTCAGCCTCAGTTTCTTTTAATCCAAAAGGGTTAATCTCTCTGGATAAACCGAAACGAATCGGGATTTTAGATAAAAATTCCCCGAAGTGGCCTGAGATGGAATGTAGAATGAGGAAAAAACCTTATTGACTTTTTTTGAGACTTATTCTCACTTGCAAAATCAAGCCGGTCCCTGTCCCAGGAGCCGGAGGGAGTCATCCCCACAGTTCATCTCTGGCCCCGGCCGGATTTTATCCGGACCGGGGATTTTTCCCAAATTTTAAGGAGATTTCCATGCGGAACATCCACACAAAAATTTTTTCAATTCTGTTCAGTGTTATTCTGTTCGGTTCCCTGATTTCTTGCGGGGGTCCAGGCAGTGATAATTCAGCCGCGGCGCTTTTAGGTTTGGATATTCCAGCCAGCGCAACTAAAACAGAAGCACTTACACGTTATGCTGATCTTGCTTATGAATCTTATAACCAAGCAGCAACGGATGCAGCAAGCTTACTTACCGCTCTTACAACTTTTACTACTACTCCCAACGAAACGAATCTGACTGCAGCCAGAAACGCATGGGTCGTAGCAAGATCCAGTTACTTAGTTACGGAAGCTTTCCGTTTCAGCGATGGTCCAATCGACGGAACTACAGGTCATTGTGGAGCTCCCGGCGGTTCCGATTATTCCGGAACTGACGACTGTGAAGGTGCGATTAACGCATGGCCATTGGACGAGGTAGTTATAGACAATTATATTAGTAGCTTATCTTCCACCCCTACTTTTGCAAATATCTATGCCAAAAACGGAGATTCTACCTTAGCTTCCGGTAGCGAAGGCGACACTGAGAAAGTGGTCATGACAGGTTATCATGCAATCGAATATCTTCTTTGGGGACAAGACAATACAAGCAGTGGAGACAACACTGTTCCAGGGCAAAGACCAGCAACCGATTTTTCAGGAAGTGGAATCCCTAGTTATAGAAGAGCTTATATTTTGGCGGTTACCCAAGGTTTGATCGGTCATTTACAACAAGTTAGAGACCAATGGGATCCTGCAGTCACTTCGGGCACTTATAGAACAGATACTTTCTTAACTTCCGGAAATACTGACACTTCTTTAGGGTTAGTATTCACTGGTCTTACTTCATTCATGGTTCAGGAATGGGGAGGAGATCGTTTATCAGGCGTAGATAGCGAACTTCAAGAAGATGAACATTCCTGTTTCAGTGATACAACTAAAGCGGACTTCTATTATGATGCACAAGGTGTCTATAATATCTGGACCGGAAATTACAGCATCAAGAAAGGTGTAAATATCAGCACAGGTGCCGGACTAGTTAATCTTCTAAGCAGCAAAAACCAAGGCTCGGTCACTTCCCAAATTGAAAGTGCAAGAGATACGTTCTGCATCAATCTTGATAATGAGACTACTGATCCCAACTATACCACTTCTTGTCCAGGCGGAAGTTTATCTCACCGTTACGATCAAGTGATTATGCATCCTGCAGATAGCCAGCATAGCGTTTTAGAAAATGTAGGCTTACTGATCAATACTACATTGGCTCAAAACGTAGTCAGAGCGAAGAATGTTTTAGGACTCTAAGCGATTAGAACGTATGGGAGTCGGACTCTTATTTTCCGGCATATATATAAAAATGAACTGTGATAAAAACAAAGGTCCCCGCAAAAACGGGGACCATAAAAAACACCAAATCGATCCAAAAGGATCGATCTTATTTCTTATAATCGCGTTACTCTCACTTGGATGTGATCCTTCTAACGGAAATAACACGATGGCTTTGTTAGCCGCTTTAAATTCTGCTAATGGTTCAGTGGATCCAGGTGAAGAATATTCCGGCGGTTATACTACGAACTTCGTTTCAAATGCGTTTTCATTCGATATTCGTGCCGCAAATTTAAGATCAGGAGGAGCTACCAAGTTCAATAAAGGAAACTCCTTCTTCAATATCCCTTGGGTTTCAGAAGGAAGTAGCTCACCTGCAGGACTCGGGCCTACTTTTAATACCAACTCTTGCCAAAATTGCCATCAAGGCGACGGTAGAGGAGCTCCTCCTTCTTCGGGTTCTTTGAATAATTTCCCTGGAATTTTAGTCCGTCTTTCTCAAAACGGTTCCAATTCCACTACGGGCGGCCCCATAGGTCTGGACAATTATGGTCTTCAATTGAACCATAAAGGTTTGGGCTGTAATCCGGCGGTTTATGATTCCAATTTCAATTGTGATACAGGAAGTGGAAGTATCACAGGCTCTAATTTCACTCCTCCGGAAGGAGCTGCCTCGGTATCTTATGGTTCCATCGCTGCTCCCAATTATCCGAGCGGAAGCACGACCTATCCGGAAGGAACTAACGTAACCCTAAGTCAACCCACTTACACTTTTACTTGGAACCCTCTGTTCGGAGATCCTACTTCTTCCGTAAACGGCTTTAACTTCTCTCCAAGAACCGCTCCTATGATCCCAGGCTTAGGTCTTTTACAAGCGATCCCTGAAAGCACTATATTAGGCTGGGCGGATCCAAGCGATTCGGATGGAGATGGTATATCAGGAAAAGTGAATATGGTTTGGGATACTTTCACCAGTTCCAAAGTCCTGGGAAGATTCGGCTGGAAAGCAAACGAACCTAGTTTGTTCCAACAGAATCAAGGAGCATTTTTAGGTGATATGGGAATCACTAGTCCTTTATTCCCTACGGATAATTGTCCTTCTACTCAAACTGCATGCATTACGAATTCTGCAGGAACCGATGGCATCGAAATTTCCGCAAATCTTGTGGATGCAGTCGTATTCTATAGCATGTTAGTTGGAGTTCCTTCCAGAAGAAATATTACGGATACTGATGTAGTCGCAGGAAAAGCTCTTTTTACAAGTGTGGGTTGTGCAGGTTGTCATAAGCCTTATGTTCAAACGGGATTTGTTTCCGGATTTCCGGAAATTTCCTACCAGCATATCAAACCGTATACTGATCTATTACTTCACGATATGGGCCCTGGGTTAGCCGACGGGAGACCAGATTTCGATGCTAGTGGCCAGGAATGGAGAACTCCTCCTCTTTGGGGGTTGGGCCTGATCCAAACTGTAAACGGACATTTAAGACTTCTACATGATGGAAGAGCAAACGGGATTGAAGAAGCAATCCTATGGCATGGAGGAGAAGCAGACACGGCTCGCGGGAATTTCCAAAGCCTGACTGCGGCTCAGAGACAACAACTAATCACATTCTTAGAATCCCTATAAGAGAGGAAAATATGAATCTCAAATCTGCGAAAAAACATTATAAAAGTATAATTATCTTATCATTAATCTCCTGTTTTTCCTTAGTCGGTTGCGAAGGAGGATCAGGCTCTAATACGGGAGCGCTGGCCTTTTTATTCTCCTCAGGTGCGGATTATACTAAAGTGTTAAAATATTCCGGAACGAATGTGGTTCTACCGAGCTTGCTCGCTCTTAAGAATGACACCGCTACCTTAGAAACCAAGGCTTTAGCTTATTATACCTCTCAGAACCCCACAACCTTGGGGGAATTGCAAAACGCCTGGAAAGCGGCTCATGTTTCCTTGAAAAGAGTAGAAGTTTTCTATTTCGGTCCGGGAACCTATCCTTCTACTAAGAACTATTACGTTAAAATGGATGCTTTCGAGACTATTTCCGCGAGACCTTTATGGACTTACGTAAATAAAATGATCACGAATACCGCAGCTTGTGCGACTACAAATCCTATGACTAGTACGGATTTAGCTTCATGTTCCGTGATATATAAGGGATTCGAATCCTTGGAAATGCTTATCTTCTCTTCCGACGGTCTTGCAAGCACGATCGACGATGCAACTTCGATTAATTCAGTCAACACTGCAGGTTCTAGAAGATTAGAATATCTTAAATCACTCGCTCAATTGATCAATCAGGATGCGAATAGTTTGTATAATTCTTGGGATCCTTCTGGGGAGAATTTCTTAGGAAATTTTATCGCAGGAAACGGATCTTATTTTCCCAACCAAGGAGTCGCGTTCGATACGTACGTTCAATCCTTGGGAAATATAGTGTACCAAATCTGGGACGGGAAATTAGGAGGGCCGGCTTGTTTAACACCTGGATGTTCTACAAATCCGAATCCTAAATCCACAGAGGCCACCTTCTCAAGGAATGCCTATCAAGATCTATACGAAAATCTTTTAGGTTTAGAACTAGGATACCAGGGAAATCCGGCGGATACGGATGCCGTTACTCTTTCTACGATGATCCAAGCTCAAAATTCTCAATTGGATACGGATATCAAAGCCGCAATTGCCGCTTTAAAATCGGCGATCAATACTTCTAATGATTTGTACGCTCAAATAGATACTGACGGAGCTTCGGTAGGGACAAGTATCAATACGAATGTAAAACCGATATACAACCTAGCTACCACACTAAAAGTCCTTTTTAACGTGGACGCGTTTTCCGCATTAGGCGTTCCAAGTCTTCCTCCGGCAGCAGACGGAGACTAATCCTTTTATAAAATGCTAATATATGTTGTTTGAAACAAAAACGATATATATTAGTATTCCATTCTAACTCATCAAATTTGTCTTGCCAATTGTTCCGTTAGACTTTTCTCTATCGGACTATGTTTAGTTCTCTATTTCCATTAATCGCTTTTACTGCCTGGACCATTCTACTTGTACTCATAGTAGTATCTTTTAGAACAGCACAGGTATTGGCAGGCACCAAAAAATCAAATGAGTTCCCTGCTTGGATACAACACGGTTCCGATCTGTACTGGAGGATCCACCGAGCTCATTTAAACTGTGTAGAAGGTCTTCCGGTTTTTGCAGTTTTAGTTTTAACCTTTATACTTTCAGGATACCAAAACGATACTTTCGATCTTCTCGCGTGGATCGTATTCGGAGCACGGATCCTACAAACAAGCGCTCATTTAAGCGGAGGCGGGGTTTGGAATGTGAACGTAAGATTTACCGGATTTATAATCCAATATCTTTGTTTCGCTGCAATGTTAGTGATATTAGTACGTTCCATTCTTTAATTTTAAAAACATCTTGACCGCCGTGTATATTTGAGGTTAACCTTCGGAGATACATGGCTTCCAAGTTCGACTACCTCCGTAAAAATCTATACGCAATGGCGGAGCTATGTTTGGAACAAGTCCTGATCTTGGACGACGCAATCGAACAGGAAAATCCCGATCTTGCTAAACAAGTAATCGAAAGAGACGATCTGATCGATAGTTTGGAAAAACAAAACGATAACCTCTCTCAAAATGCGATCTTAGAAGCGATCGCAAACCGTAACTTACTCGGGATGGACCAAATCGATGGAGAAGTTATACTCAAAAAAGATCCGCTTAGATTTGCACTTTCTTCCATTCGTATCAACAGAAGTTTAGAAAGAATGGGGGACCAGATCGTAAACTGTGCCACCTGCTATAGAAGAGGACTTCTTCCTAAAGGGTTTTTCAGACAGGAAGAAATTTTAGACAAGATGCTCTCCAGAGTAGTTACACTTGTGGGAATGGCAGTAGAATCCTTAGTAGAAGAGAAAAACAGATTTTATGGTTCGGTTCATACCGTAGAGGAAGAACTGAATAATCTATGTCATGCAGCATTCTTAAAATTCGTATTGGATCCGAGATTGGATAAAAATCAATTCGCGGACTTATACAGGATGATCTTAGGGATAGAAAGAGCCGGAGACTATGCGGTAAACATCGCAGAAGAGCTGGTTCGATTGAATACAGGTATGGACATTCGTCATCTTTCCGATCCGGTCCAGGTCACCGAAAAAACGAAAGTTTCTTAATCTATATTAAGAAACGAATTATTGCTGAACGCATACTACTGATTTCGCCAAATTACAGAAGTCCGGAGTTCCAGCGGATATTCCACCCACGTTTGGATCGCCAGAACTGGCAAAATTTCCTTGGTCAATAGAGTTATTAGAAGTCCAACCTTGACATGTATTTGCAGTAGTCCAATCGGTTTGTAAACCGGTCCAATATCCTGCGGCAGTGGCACTTATCCCGCTTCCAGTGCCGAATGAAAATAATGCATTTGCATCCGTTGCAAATGCTTTCACAAAAGTACCGCCGGCAAAATCTATATAATCTTTATTCGGAAGTAAAACCCAATCAATCTTGGAAGGCATCGCCCTTCTCCAAGTCCCTGCGACTGCAAAAGTTTTGTAAGTTCCGGAAGGAAGTCCGCTGCCGAACAAATTGTTCGCTTCATTTTGACAAACAAAATCCGCAAAACCACCGGATCCAAAATTTCCAGCATAGGTCGCATTTGTAGCAAATAAGAATTTATCATTATCCTTTTGTAATATTGAATATGGAATTGTCTCCGAGTTTGGAGTAAGGATAGAGATCACAATGGAATTATCAGTAGAATCCGAATCATCCGAAGTTCCTGTTATAGTCAAGGTTTGAGGAATATTATAATTGGAAGGAGTGAATATCAGACTTGATGGAGAAACAGAAGCTATTGCAGGGTTACTACTGGAAAAATTATATGTCGCAGAAGTATCAGGCTTATGAACTAAAGAAATAGATAGAACTAAAGAACCTCCCTCTGGCAGAGAATTCCCTCCGGTAATAATAAGCTCTTTATCGCATCCACTGATAAAACAATTAATAATCGCATTTTCATAATATGCTTGTGTGTTTGGATCTCCGGAATTTTCGGATTTGATCGCACAAGAAACCAGAAAGGCCGAAAAGCAGATCGTAAATAGTAAAAAAACCTGCTTGGTACGCATAAACTTAAACCGGATCCTTAAAATGGGAAGATTCTGCGCCGTTTTTGGATTCGAAACCTTCTCCCTGCTCCAAATAACTTTCTAATTCTTCTTTTAGACCGTGAGGAAGTTGAAGGCCTGAACTTTCTATCCTTTCATTATACTTACTAAAAGAAAATCTATGTCTTGAAGTTCCAAGATACACACTTAAAGCTTCCGAGCCCCATTCCAAAATATCTCTGATATATTCTTCATTCTCTTCTAACTTCTCCGCGTAAGGAATAAAGAGAGGTCTATTTACGGGACGACCAATAGTTCTATAAAATAAAAGCCTTCGGAGAACTTCGTGATCTTTCCAATTACCCGCGTCAAGTGCTCTCTCCACCATTCTAAGATTGATACAATCTAAAAATTCTATTTTAAGATTTTCATTTCTCAATCTTCTACGGAGGCTGGCTTTGATCTCTTCGGACTCATATAAAAAATTAGGACAATATTCAGGACATTCTTGGTCCTTATGTAAATCACAATAATGTAATAGAATACAATCAATATCCGAAGAAGGTTCTACGATCCCAAAATTGATCGAACCCAAAATTTCCACACCGGTACGAAAACCTTTGTCTTCTAATTCCTTTAAAGCGATGCGGCAAGCCTGCATTCTCCTCAAAGCTTCTTTGGTATCGTAGTTGCGGTATTTGTTTTTGAGGGCTACGTATTTTTCTATCAGATGGGTCATTCGAACAGTTCTCGCAAATAGCGGTTCATACCGTGTAATACTATCTCCGGGATTTCATGTCCACCCGGAAATGCCAGTAGCTCACCTACCCAGCCTGCATCTTTTAACACTGTTTCTAATCTTTTTGCGGCGGGATAACCAAGCACAGGGTCCATTCTACCATGACTTTGAAAAAATTTATAGCCCGGAGTTTGTTTTGCATATTGGGACCAATGAGTTTCATCCAATAAAGTTCCCGACAGAATGACAAGACCTTTGGGCTTTTTCTCTGCCTTAAGGGTAATCTCAGTCGCAAGCATGGATCCTTGCGAAAAACCACCCAAGATAATACGATCCATTGGGACATCCAAGGCCTGGATCATCTCTTCTACCTTTTGTTTGGCCTCTGCCAGACCGGCCGGATAACGTTCGAAAAGTTCCCTAGAACCTCCCGCAACCATTGCCCTTTGTAATGCTTCCATATCGATAGGGAACCAAGCCTTACCATTATAACCCGGTGCGATCGGGACTTCTAAGATCCCATCCGGAAAAATAAAATTCGTGCCCTCAGGAACGTCCATATATGAATACAAAGGAAGAAGGTCGAACGCGTTTGCACCGTAACCATGCATAAAGATGACATAGGGACCTTGCGGATCACCAGGAATGCGTGCTGCTTTAACGGGACCTAATTGGACAAGTGGGATATCATACATGGTTTCCTTGTAAGAGAACCCAAGGAAATTGGCAATGTTATAATTTCGACATAACCTAACTCGGAAGCAGTTTTTCCTCAAAGTTTGATTCCGAATTTATAATGTAGAAGGACCAAAAAACGTTTTCCCTATAATTTCATTATGCTTCATTGAGTTAAAATGAAAAAGGTCCAGGATTGGCTGGTTATAATAAATACGAAAATTCCATGCGAATCCTGATTTTTGCAATTCTACTCCCCTTCTACTTTATAAACTGCGGAACTTATCTTCTCTTAACAAACCAAGAACAAAAAGACAAACATGCGTTTTTAGATTTAGTCCAACTCACTTTATTGGATTCTTCCATCGGACTAGTCCATTATTGGCCGTTAGACGGAGATACTCGAGATATAGTAGGCGGTTTAGACCTAACAACCGTAAGTGGAACCCCTACATTAACTGCGGATCGATTCGGATTTCCTGGAAAAGCATATTATTATGATGGCTTAGGAGGCTATCACCAATCCTCTGCGCAAGGGCCTCTCTTTTTCGACGGGACAGTTTCCTCATTCACGGTCAGCGCTTGGGTAAAGGGGAAATATCCTCCCGGAAACAACGGGAACGAATTCATGTTTTTAAGCCAAGGTTCGGGATTAGGTCTTCAATTATATGCGCTGACCGCAGGTTCTTGTAGCGGAAGACTTAGAGCTTTCACGAATAACGGAGGTTCAGGAGATGTGGATGTCGGCACTGATTGCGGAGAATATCCTGAAGATGTTTGGTATCATATGGTCTTCACTTGGGATATCCAAAGATTAACCGCTTCTTTATATGTGAATAACGTCTTAGTGAACTCCGGAACTTTCGGAGTAAATCGTCCGTGGGCTACGAACAACTTTTTCCAATTGGGTCTATCCAACATATCTTCTCAACTTTTTGAAGGAAGTATCGACGATGTGAGGATTTATAATAGAGCGGTTTTTCCAGTTTCGAGTTTATAATAATTCAAAGTTTGGAAGCGATTACGCAGAAGTTACAATCGACCGTTTCAAAATCTATATGCCTAAAATATTTCTATTCATATCCACTTTATAAAAAAAAATGCTATATTATAGAGGATAAAATGTCGTTTTCCTTAAAAAAATTTGATTATAATCTTTTAGCTATCGGTGCTAGTATTCTTTTCATTCTAATATTTATTTTTAAAATCCATCCAGAGTCAATTTTGGTATCAGATAACCAACGTAAAATGATACAAGCGCAAGCCCTCATTGATTCGAACTTCCAATCTGAATCCTCTACTTGTCCTGCCTTAAAAGATCTAGGCCAATGCTCTTATTTTCATAGAGGGAGAGGAGATTTACCTACCCGAGTTGTTGGGGTCTTTCCCGTCGCCTTTTCTTTGGTTGCCTCGATCTTTGGGCTGCTTGGAAATTATAGCCTTTTGTATTACATGTCTCTTATACTTTTTCTGATAAGTATATCGATCTTGAAATTTCGATCCGGTGTCAGTTGGATTGGAATATTAGCTTTAACGCTTGGGCCCTGCTTTTTCCATTCCATGGCATTTCCAGATTATGCGATCACTTTTTTACTAACTACTATATTAGTTTCTTTTTACGACAAGCCAGCTTCTTCCTTTCTAGTAAATGGTTTGGTCGGATTTTTATGCGGTTTAGCTATCTTCTTCCGCCCTGAAAACATTTTTTTACCCTTTTTCTTAGGTGCTTTTCAACTGATAGATTTCTTTTTAAATCGTAATTCCAATGATAAGGAAGATTTCGATAAAAGCCGTCTCGTTATACTCATATGCTCCGGACTAGCGGTTATTACATTCGTGATCGTCAATTATTCTTTATATGATTCTGTATTAGGTACACGTATCGCTGGAAATTCGCAAAAACTTTTGACCCAAGAAAGAAATAAGACTCTATCCCTCTTACTTTTTGCCAATGGAAGAATCGGTTTTCTATTATTCTCTCCTTGGATCATCCTCGCCTTCTTCCTTTTCGTCTTAAAATTTCGGACTATGGAAAAGAAGTTCAAATTCCTTTTAATGGCCTCTTTTTTTTCTCTCGTTGCAATTGTATTGTTCGCGCCAAATGATGCTAATCTTGACTGGGGAACACGTTATCTTTCTTGGATCAGTGTACCGATCGTCTTACTTACTTTTTCAGAAAACTCTAAGAAACTTTTACTTGAGTTTGGACGAAAAATTAAAATCAGCGCAATAACACTACTTTGTTTAAGTATAGCAGTTTCCTTAATATACATGACTGTTCAGATCCAGTATTCAAAAGCATTCATAAAATACAATACTTGGCTCAAGAATCAAAAAACCGAGATTACCGTTGTTCAACAGCCAAACATTGAAATTTTATACGGCCAAGAAATTTTGCACAGAAAAGTTTTATTTCCAGATAGAAGAGAAGATCCAAAAAAATTTGTGCAATTTATAACCCCAAAAGTTTCCATTATCGACCTAGTTCGTTATGAACCATCTACAACTGCTTTACTCGAATCCTATGGAGCCCCTCCTGAGGAAGAAGATTACGTACCTGGTTCAGACTATCGATTAGAACAGGAATTCAAACAAAATGGTTGGAAAGAAGTTTCCAAGCAAAGACTTGAGAAGGTGGAAATCGTGACGTTGGAAAGGTAGAGAAGAGCGCAAGGTCGAAGTTGCGCAAAGCAGTTAACGCTTTTTCGCAGTCTTAGTTTTTAATTTCTTTTTATTTTTAGGCAATTGGTCTTCAACCGCTTTAAAATATTCGCAGACAAGATGATCCGACCAAGATATCGCTTTCCATCCTTCAAAATATGCAATATGGCTTCCTCTTTTTGTATAAACATGGATCGAATTAGGAAGATTTTCCAGCCAATGCAAATTCTCTAAAACATTCTGGTTTACACAGATAGGATCATCCTTTGCATTCAAGATCATGATTGGAGTTCGGATATTTTTCATTACCAATGCAGGGTTCGAATGCCGGTAATATTCTTCCTTATCGTCAAAACCAGAAAGGCTGTGCAAACGATCCTGGAATTCACCTAAGGTTTTTGATTCCAACACTTCTTGAAATCCTCCTAGGGAAGATAAGGTTTCATAATGACGTTTCAAAAAATAATTAATCAGTCTTTGGCCCATGATCTTACTATAAACCGGATGAACCCTATGAAATGCTTTTTCGATATCATATGCGGGTGAAATCGCAACTGCAGCATCCAATAAACTTTTAGTACCGGATTCACCTAGGTATCGAGCAAGCAATCCGGAACCCGCAGAGATCCCCACTCCAAACAAAGGACTATTCGGAAATTTTTTCTTAATGTAAGAGAGTTGCTCTTTTAAATCCGAACTAGACCCCATCGTGTTTATTTGCGGCTTAGAAAGTGGAAGATTCCCATGTCCTCTTCTAATACAAACCACGGAAGCCCAATTCAGCTGAGCTCGAATCGTTTTCACAATAGATTTAACATCTTGTTCGTCCCCACTGATTGTATGAAAGACGATCGCAATTGGATCGGAATCCGTCTTTTTCTTTCCTTTAATATTGGACCAGGCAAGTCCAGTGACACCACCGTCCTTCATTTTAAGCTGTTCGATCTTATCGTAATGAAAAAATTTGGAACGATGTTCTCTAAAAAGTAAGAGAGCCAGCATTAGATGATTATTAAAACACCAGATCGTAGGAAAATATTTTCTAGTTAAGCGGGGAGAATCTGCAATTACCCTCCTTACAAACTCTCCTTCACTGAACTGGAGAACAGGTTTTTCTACTACTTCTATAAAATAATAAACGAGGAAGGCGAGAAGGATGAATAAAGCGAGATAAACGAAGTGGAAGGAGGAGAACATTCAATAATCCGAAGGAAAATACTTAGGGAAAGAATGGGCGGAGAAAGGTTCGGGTCTATTACTTTTTTTGGAGCTTACAAGCAGCAAAATAAGTTTTCCTGGTCCTCAATGCGCATGGGCGAATATGCGCCAACTTAACTCAAAACTTCCAACAAGTATATATTATATATTCATAATATTTACTCCCCCTAAAAACTTCCCAACATAATAATCTCCCAAAAAAAAATGAGACATATCCAACCTAAACTCTAAAACCCCCACTCCCCCTACATCTTGCGAACAAATGTTCAACAAAAACGAACACTGTTTTAGGGACTGATAATCCGATGAATTTTTCTTGTCGGGAATCCAGGTACAATCCATCTTTTACCAGAACAATCGTTCTACTTCAAACGGATCGAATTCTATCTGTACGATCCGCAAGTTCAAAATTTCGTTATCCGAGGACATAAGAGGGATCCAAATGGCAAAACAATTCGAAGGTAAAGTTGCATTAGTAACTGGAGCTGCATCTCCCAGAGGTTTAGGCCGCGCTATCGCCAATACTATCGCAAGAGATGGTGGGGATGTAGTCGTAGTAGACTTAAATAAAGAGCATATCGAGCAGGCGGCCGCTGATATCGCTAAAGAATTCGGCGTTAAAACATTAGGTATTCCAGTAAATGTTACTAAACCTGAAGATTGTGACGCTGCTATTAATGCTGTTAAAGAGAAATTCGGTAAACTGGATTTCTTAGTAAACAACGCTGGAGTTCTAAAAGATAATCTTTTTATCAGAATGAGCGAGCAAGAGTATGATTTCGTGATGGATGTGAACGCGAAAGGTGTGTTCTTGATGACCAAATACGCTTCTAAACTTCTTTTAAAAGCTCCTTCCGGTAGAATTGTGAATATCTCTTCTCTTTCAGGTCTTTCTGGTCAACCTGGCCAAGCAAACTACTCTTCTTCAAAAGCTGCTGTGATAGCCCTTACTAAAGTTGCAGCAAGAGAATTTTCAGGTAGAAACGTTTTAGTAAATGCGGTTTGCCCTGGTTATGTGCAAACGGATATGACTGCTTCTCTTCCTGAAGAAGTTCAGAAAAAACTTACCGATCCTATGTTCATTCCTTTGAAAAGACCGGGAACTCAACAAGAGATTGCTAACGCAGTGGAATTTTTCCTTTCAGATAAAGCATCTTATATCACTGGTGTTTTCCTTCGTGTAGACGGCGGCGCCGGTATCGGAATGTAAGGAGTTAATCATGAGAGAAGTAGCAATCATCGGGGCCTACGAAACGGTTCACGGTAATCATAAAGACAGAACTCTTCGCGATTTAGTCACAGAAGCAGGTAACGGAGCCATCAAAGATTCAGGCATAGACAGAAAGGAAATCCAAGCTGTTTATGTTGGAAACTACGCTGGCAATGAATTTAACGCTCAAAACACAATGGGTTCTTATGCAGCCAACTTACTTGGATTAGGTGATCGTCCCGCAATCCGCACCGAAGGAGCTTGTGCTTCCGGTGGGATCGCAATGAGACAGGGCGTTCTTGCAGTTGCATCCGGTCTATACGATACGGTTTTAGTTCTGGGTGTAGAAAAAATGAACGGCCTAGATCCGGAAACTACGATGGAAATCGTAGCAAGAGGACAAGACCAAGATGTAGAAGGTGGATATTGTATTTCCGGTCCTTCCGGTTTTGCATTGAATGCTATCCGCCATATGCATGAGTTCGGCACCACTAAGGAAATGTTGGCAACTGTTGCGGAAAAAAACTATTTCCACGGTAGCTTAAATCCATTTGCTCATAAACAAAAAGAGATTTCTTTCAATAATATCATGAGAGCAAGAATGGTAACTACTCCATTCGGTTTTCATGATGTTTCCCTGGTTACGGATGCTTCTGCTGCAGTTGTGATCACTACCAAAGAAAAAGCAAAGTCGGTTCGTAAGGACTATGTTGTAGTAAAAGGCTCCGGGATCGGCGGGGATTACTTCAATGTGGCTCTTAAAAAAGATTCCGTAAGCTTCCCCGCATCAGTTCAAGCTGCTACTGAGGCATTTAAAATGGCCGGTGTGGAAAGAAAGGACATCGATGTTCTGGAATGCCATGACTGTTTCACCATCACCGAGATCATTAATATAGAAGATCTTGGCTTTGTTGAAAAAGGAAAAGGTGGTCAGTTCACTAAAGATGGCCATACTCGATTAGGCGGAAAACTTCCTGTAAACACTTCAGGTGGTTTAAAAGCAAAAGGCCATCCAGTTGGTGCTACTGGTGTTGGGCAAGTTGTAGAGATGACTTTTCAACTTAGAGATCAATCTGAAAAACGACAAGTTGCAAATGCTCGCACTGCTCTAACTCACGTTTTAGGCGGCCCGGGCGCAGTTAGTATAGTGCATATCCTGCAAAGGGGGGAATAATGGCTGAAGTTATGGAAGCTCATTCTTTAACCGGAAAAAAATGTAAGTCTTGTGGATTCGAAGCTACTGATCCTGTTGTTTCTTGCACGAGCTGCGGATCTGAAGATGTGGAAGCTAAAACTTTTTCAGGTAAAGGAAAGGTTTATACTTACACAGTAGTTCATGTCGGTTTCGGACATTTGGCACCAAGAGCGCCTTACGTTCTTGCAGTCATCGAATTAGAAGAAGGCGCAAAAACCATGAGTATTATCGAAGGAGAATACCAAGGTAAACCTGTCACTGAATCTGTTGCGATCGACATGCCTGTTCTTTTCGATAGAACAGAAACTTCTACGGGATTTATTTTTAAACCCGCTTGATCTAAAAAAGAAAGCGGGGTGGGACTTACCCCGCTTTTGTTTTACAAAAAACCAATAAGTCCGATTCTTTTCCATTCTTAGAAATCGATATTAAGAATCATCTCCGGATATTTTGACAAAAGTCAATTTTCGGGCCCTTCTACTCTTTACTCGAAATCCTTTGCGAATATCGCGCCGACAATACCGTGACAAAAAGTTCTTTGCTTTCTCTTTCTGAAAAAGAAACTTGGAACCAATATAAAGGAGTAATCCATGAAGACTCGGGCAATCCTGATTTCCCTTTTTGTTTCCATTCTCTCCCTCATCTTCCTATTGAACTGCGGAGATAAAGAAAAGCCGAAAGAAGAAGCTGCACCTGTAGCAAGCGCAGCAACTTTAAGTCCTGAAGTAGAAGAAGGTAAAAAACTTTTTCTTGAAAACGGATGTAACGCATGCCACGGAGATACAGGCGCTGGAGACGGAGCAGCTGCAGCTAGCTTAAATCCAAAACCAAGAAATTACAAAGCACCTGCTAACGAATGGAAAAATGGTCCAACAGAAGCAGGAATTCTGAAAACTTTGAACAATGGAATTCCAAGCAACCCTGTGATGACTTCCTACAAGTTCTTAGGTGACGAAAAACTTAAAAAAATTGCTAAGTACGTAATCCACCTAAACCAAAATTAATTCAAATTCTTAGGGAGTCCGAAATGACTCCCTTCTTGATTTTTTCCCACTTTTCTTCTGGAAGTTTTCCACCCCCATTTCAACCTAGCTTTGTGAGCCAATCCTCTTCTTTACCACATTGCGACAGTTGCGGAACGGACAGGAAATCCCCTCTTTCCAGAGAAGTGAAAACTTACGGTAATTGGGCCTGGTTTTTGATCCTTTTCGGGATTTCTTCCAAACCTACTACTGTTTCATTTCAATGTTCCCAATGCGGCCAGATTTTCGACAGACTTTCTCCGGAGGAGCTAGAGCACTACGTTTAACGGATTACTTCCAGTAGGCGGTCGGTTTTTCCGAGGAAACGGGATTGACTGTCTTCGAGAGGGAAGGTCTTTTGTGCTAAATAAGGCAGATGTCTGACGAATTCAAAATAAACGTGGATCTTGAACCTAATGTTCCGGTGATCCATATCTCCGGAGAAATTACCTCCGAGGCAGATGACGAAATTTTGGGAAAATACCAGTCCATTCCCGAACAACGTAGGACCAGGGTGATTCTGAATTTCCACGGAACGTCTTACATCAATTCGGCGGGACTTGCTACCTTGATCAGTTTGATCACCAAAGCAAGTGAGTCTTCTTCTAAAATTGAATTTGCAGGTCTAAACGATCATTTCAGAAAAGTGATGGATATCGTTGGTCTTACGGATTTCGTTTTAATCCATAACACTCTGCAAGAAGCTCTTAGTTAAGGGATCAGTCCCTTCTTCTTAAAATCTTCCACTACTAATTCCAGATCTTCAGGTGTATCCACACTTAATGCGGCGCGATTTGCGATATACACTCCGATAGAATGTCCTGCTTCCATTGCTCTCAATTGTTCTAGTGATTCAGATTCTTCTAATGCGCTTGGGGGAAGATCGGGATATCCAAGTAAGAAGTCTCTATCGTATCCGTAAATTCCCAGATGTCTATACGCCGGGACTGTTTTTTTAAATTGGCTAGGGATTGCAGACCGGGAGAAGTATAACGCTCTTCCGTTTTTGTCCAAGACCACTTTGACCCTGTTCGGATCTTGGATCTCGTTTTCTTCTAATTGAACTGCTGCGGTGCTCATCGCCCAATCCGGTCTTTCCAATTTGAGTTTTGCAACTCCGTCTATGAGTTCGGATTCGATTCCAGGTTCGTCACCTTGGATATTGATTATAATTCCTGAGTCCGGATATTTGAGTGCAACTTCTCTGATCCTATCCGTTCCGGAAGGATGATCGGGAGAAGTCATTACCGCCTTACCACCATTCTCCGAAACGATCTGTAAGATTCTTTCGTCGTCAGTGGCAACTACTACATCATGAAGGAGAGAAGATTTTAAGGAATTCTTATATGTCCAGGCGATCATAGGAAGGTCCCCGATCTTGGCCAATGGTTTGCCAGGAAATCGGGAACTTCCATATCTTGCGGGTATGACCCCTAGGATTTTCGGTTTTGTCATCAGTTGACGATAAATTCTGTGAAGTAAACTTCTTGGATCTTTCCGTCGGAGAGAATATGATTGATCTGAGCCTTGATCTCTTCTCTCAGATCTAACTGATCTTCAACGTCGATCAGATCGTCCTTGGTTTTTCTTCCTATGATTAGGTTCACCAAGTCTCTCATCTGAGCGATCCTTTCCGCAAGTTCCGCAGTGATCTTAGCATCGTCTCTCGCAACTCCGAAAGATAATTTCATCTTCACGAAGTGAGTTTCCCCTTTATCCGCGGTATTGATCCTGAACTCTTCCTGAAATTGGAAGGTCATTAATGGCGGAGGAGGTTTTACTAAGGCTACGTTTTTCATTTCACGGAAAGTACTAGTCGCCGCTTGTTTCGCAACAAACATGGAAACAAGTACAACTATGATAATTCCGAATACGGCACCGGCAATATAGATCAGCCATTTGATGAGCGGAGACGAGCCGGCGCCGGCATCCGCCGCGGGTAAACCGCCTTCTTCCTCGTCTATTTCGGGATCGCCCATGGGTATTCTCCTTTTACTCTACTATAATCCACTTTCGGTGGAAGTTTCTGAACCTGGAACACGGCTTTTTGGTAGGCCGAAATTGGATTCGTAGTCGCTTCGTTTGGTGGATTTTTCCGTTAAAATTACGATATCAATTCTTCTATTGAATGCTTTTGCTTCCGGAGTTCCTAGGTTCTCCACAACCAAAGGCCTATAAGATCCGAAACTCACTGCTTGGAACCAACTCGGATCCAATTTCCCAACTCCCACGATATAATCCGTGGAGTTGATCGCTCTTGCTCCTGCAAGGTCCCAATTATTTAAATAAGTTCTTTCTTCCCTGCTAGGATTTGCGCCGGGGAGCACCGCATCTGCGTCGCAGTGACCTTCTACCCGTACGAATCTTTCGAGTCCCTTAATGAGTCCGCTGGCTTTTTTTAATGTGCCTTTGATCGGTTCCTGTAAAATTGCAGAGCCAGGATTAAAATAATCGGCTCCAACTAAGCTGATCACAAGACCTCTTTCGTCTTCAGTTACTCGCACTTTCCCTGCTTCTATCTCGGGCTTAAATAATTCCGTAGCGGTCTTCTTGGATTTAGAAAGTGCCTTTCCAGTAGTCATGGAAGGAAGACTTTCTATATTCATTCCCATCTCTTCCAATTTTCCTTTGGAAAGAGTTTGGCCGCCGTCGAAAAATCCTGTAGTTGTCTTGAATGCGGATAGAATGATCTGCATTTCTATCGCATTCGTTTTACCTGTACGGTATAACATAATGAAGAAGCAAAGAAGAAGTGTAACCATGTCTCCATAAGTAAGCATGTACTCTGGAATATTCTGGATACACTCTGGACATTTCTGTTTTGCCATATTCTTCTTCCGAAATAAATCTTAATCGTTTTCGTCTTTCAATACGCCGCGTTCGCCAGGTGGCAGATAACTTGCGAGTTTGTCTTTCACGATACGAGGGTTGTCTCCTGATTGTATGGAGAGTGTACCTTCTATCATGATCTGTCTTACTAATAGTTCGTCTTCGGATTTACGCATGAGTTTTTTCATGATCGGGATCGCAATCATGTTCGCTCCCATGGATCCGTACAATGTGGTGATCAAAGCTGCCGCCATCCCTGTTCCGATCGCGCTCGCGTCTCCGGATCCAAGGTTCTTTAACATCTGAACGAGTCCGATCAGAGTTCCGATCATCCCGAATGCTGGAGCAAGCGCTCCCCAGTTTTCCCACCAAGCTTTTCCGGCTCCGTGTCTGGATGCAATATTACTCATTTCAGTTTCCATAATATTGCGAACGAGTTCAGGATCCGTTCCGTCCACGACCAGGGTAATTCCCTTTCTTAAAAATTCTTCAGGAAGTTCGTTCACGTCATCTTCTAACGCGAGTAGACCTTCTCTCCTTGCTTTTTCGGAGAAGGAAACCAATGTTTTAATGAGTCCGATTAGATCGCTTTTTTCTTCTCTAAAAGCCTTACGAGTTACCTTGCCCAATTCCAAAGTATTTTGCCAAGGTACGGCCATCACCGTACAAGCGGTAGCTCCTCCGAATGTGATCAATACGGAAGGTACGTCCACGATATCGATCGGGTTCAAACCGGCGGAAAGAATCCCGAAAGCGAATACTACGACTGCAGAGCCGAAACCTATGATTGTAGCTATATCCATTGTAGTTTAATCTGCCCTCTTAAATTGATCCGGCGCGGAACCCAAAGGAAACACCAGCACTCGTTTTTTGAACTCCAAAATTTTTTCGATCACTTCGGGTATACTTTCCTGGACCACATATTTTCTATCATTAGACAAAGTGATCGTAGTATCCGGATTGGCCTCGATACATTCTATATGAGAGGCGTTTAGAACGAATTCATTTCCTTTTAATCTATGCAAAGTAATCAAACGCCCCTCCTTTTTCCAGAGTTCTTGTTTATAGTCTCGACCGTCTTTTGAATTTGGATGATGAATTTTTCCTCTGTAAAACGGTTTACCGAGGCCTGAAAGTCCCTGGATTTCCATTCTTTTCGGTCCGATTCCTCTAATGCGGAGTTCAATGCCTCCGCTGTCTGCTCTTTGAAGAATAGCCCGGTCTTTCCGGAAACTACCGTTTCCAGAGCTCCACCTTTTGCGTATGCCAGAACAGGTGTACAATACCCCTGAGCCTCGACAGGCGCGATCCCGAAATCTTCCATCCCGGGAAAAATGAATGTCTTCGCCTTGGCCATATACTCTTGCACTTCGTTTCTTGGCCTATGAGGTAAGATCTCCACATTAGGTGGAAGATCTTTTATAAGTTTCTTATATTCTTGGCCGCTTCCTAAAATTTTAAGAGGCCTTCCATTCTTTCTGTATGCTTCTATCGCTAAGTCGATCCGTTTATAAGGAGCAAATGCGGACACGATCAGGTCGAAGTTTTCCTTCTTCCCGACTTTTACCTGAAACCCTTTAGGCAAACAAGGAGGATATACAACTTGAGAGTCCCTTCTATAAAACTTTTGGATCCTTCTCGCAACAAACTCGGAGTTGCATAAAAAAGAATCCACTCTGTTAGAAGAAACGGAATCCCAGGTGCGAAGATAATTGGAGACAAGCTCGAACGCAAAAAATTTCAAACCGCTTCTCGCAGGAAAATAATCATAATAAAGATCCCAAACATATCTCATGGGAGAATGTACATAACTAATATGGATCGCATCCGGGTCCGGGATCACACCTTTTGCAACACAATGAGAAGAAGACACTATCAGATCATATCCTCTTAGATCCAAGGACTCTATCGCAGTAGGAAATAAAGGAAGATACCAACGGTACTTGGATTTGAAAGGAAGTTTATCGGTGAACGCGGTTACGATCTTTCTATTTTCTATTCTTTCGTTTAACTTTCCTTTTTCATAAAAAAGGGTAAATAGATCCGCATCCGGAAATACTTTGAGGATAGAATCAAGTACGATCTCTCCCCCTCTCATTCCATTCAGCCAATCATGGATCACTGCGACTTTCATAGATACTAGGATCGGCAGGGTAGCTTAGTTTGTCCCCGCCTTTTCGAAGCGGTTATAACCTGAGTTATAGTCTATTCAAATAGAAATCGCTGGAAATCCCACCGATGATGGTGGTCCTACGATATAGATTGATGGAGAAAGGAATAGGAGCACTTCTTTCTAATTTGCGGTATCCTTCTACATACCTTCTGGCGTCGTCCCCCAAAATTCTCATATCTGTCAATGTCTCGGCCAGATTATCATAGGTATCCGGATCATTTATAAACCTTGGAACGGAACCGTTACTACTTTTGAGTTTATAAGAGATCTCTTCCATGTTTGCGAACATCAAAGTGATATCTTGTTTATTTTCTCGGATCACACCCGTGGATGCTGCAAAGAAGTCATCATAGTATCTGGCAGAAGGAGCAAAATCAGGACGGAAATCTTCTTCTTCCTTATATGTTGGTTTAAAGAATGCCTGCTTGGAGTCTTCTTCCGCGTTTCCGGGATTAATATCTATAGTTCTTCCGGAAAGTACCGTAGCCGTCCTAAAACTAATATCATAGTTTGAGTATAATGTGATCGGTTCTGCAAGACGGATCGTGATCTCTACAGCCTTGGTCCTATTCTTGTCCAAAAATCTTTTGTCAGGAACTTCTTCTATCCCAACCACATCCACATCTCGAACGATTCCCCTCTCCAATCCTAAAATGCTGACCGGAGTTCCGGGGCGAATACCTTGGGACTTAGGATAATAAATTTTTAAAGTATAAGGATAATCCTCTTCGGAACCTGATCTTTCGATCACAGATTGGTATAAGAGTACGAAAAAAGCACAAAAGAAAACGAAACCTAGATGAATGGGAGAAGGGATCGGGAATTTCATACTTTCTTCTATTAGAAACTTCGGCTTTCCATTCGGATCAACTAAATCCTGCTAAATCAAAAATAGATGGGCGAAATTTTGAAGAATTTCCCGATAATTCTAAGGGAAAGGAAGAAAAAACCTGCTCCAAACAGCTATGAGACATAATATAATTGACTTTTTGAAAGAATCCGTTCAAAAAAGAACGAGTTGGTGGCTTCTGGCCTTCCTCTTTCTATTGGCGAGCACTCTAGGCTGGGGATTTAGGAGGGGGACCCTTCCCCAGGAGTTGAATAAACTCATACTGACAGGACACGAAACTCTTAGAACGGAAGAAATAGTTCAGATCATGGGTATCCAACCGGGAACCTCTTTCGAAAATTACGACCTCGGCCAAATGGAACACCGACTTACCTCACATCCCAGAATCAAATCCGCTCATTTGGAAAAAAAAACGGACGACCAATTACTGGTGGAGATCACCGAAAGAAAACCGAATTATCTTGTGAACTCGGACGGTCATCTTTTCGAAATTGATTCAGACCTAAAGATACTTTCCATGGATGATGTTAGGAGCCAAGGGCTCACTGTTCTTTCCGGAACATTCCCGAGAGAAAAAGGAGAAGTGGTCGGTGCCGCGTTCAAAGACCTTCACACTTCCGTAGAGAATGCATTTCGTTCTTATCCAGCATTAAAGACCCGTATCTCAGAAGTATCCTTGCATGAAGATGGAGAAATTTTTGTCTACGCAGACACTCCTCTTTCAGTTCGTGTGCAAGTTGGGACCTTATTCCAAACGGAACAGGTCAGAAAGTTATACGCTGTATTAGCATATCTTGAAAAAGAAAAGGTCCGCCCCAAACTCGTGGACATACGAGGAGAAGACGCGGTCTACCATTAAGAATATGGAATCTTCTGAAAGAATCATAGTTTCTCTGGATCTAGGATCAGCACTTACTAAAGTGGTGGTAGGACGTCCTATCTCAGAATACGAAACTGAAATTATAGGAACCGGAATGTTCCCTTCGTCCGGGATCAAAAACGGATCCATTATCAATATAGAAGCGACTACTCGTTCCATCATAGAAGCAGTGAGTGAAGCGGAACTCATGTGTGGACAAGAGATCGGTTATGTTGTTGTGAATGTAACAGGTAAATCTGTTCGTGCAGACAATTCCAAGGGAGTTGTTGCGATCACTAACAGAGACAGAGTTGTAACCGAGCCGGATATAGTTAGAGTGATAGAAGCTGCACAAGCAGTTCGAGTTCCAGCTGACCAAGAAATATTACATGTTCTTTCCAAAGAATTCTCGGTAGACGATCAAACTTCCATCAAAGATCCGATCGGAATGACAGGAGTTCGTTTAGAAGCGGAAGTACATATAGTCACAGCCGGTCTAACAGCACTTCATAATTTAGAAAAATGTATTGAAGCAGCAGGTTTGGCGGAAGAGACAAGAGTTCTTTCTAGCTTAGCTTCTTCCGATGCTGTTTTAACTTCCGGAGAAAAGGATCTTGGCACTGCCGTATTGGATATAGGCGCAGGGATCTGTGATCTGATCGTTTACGTGGACGGAGGGATCGCTTATTCTTCCGTTATCCCATTCGGTGGATATAATGTTACTTCCGATCTTTCGATCGGTCTGAAAACCACTATTGAAACTGCCGAACTTGTGAAAAAAAGATTCGGTCATTGTTCATTAGAAGAAATAGATCCAACTGAAACAGTAGAGATCCCCCCGATCAGCGGAAGACCTGCAAGAGCTGTTCTGAGAGAAGAGCTAGTGCATGTAATCGAACCTCGTATGAGGGAAATTTTCGAAATGGTGGACGCAGAACTTATTAAGTCCGGAAAAAAATCATTTCTCGCGGGCGGAGTCATTCTCACTGGAGGAGGAAGCCTTCTGGAAGGAATAGAAAGCCTGGCAGAAGATGTATTTCGCCTAACGGTAACTCGTGCAAGACCTGCGGGACTCTCCGGACTTTCGGATAGAGTATCTTCTCCTGAATTCGCTACGGCAGTCGGACTTATCAAATACGCCTCCAGATTAGGGGACATGGAAAGAAAATCCCAGGACAGAAGCGAAACCTGGGGCAAAAAAATTCGGAGATGGATAGAGGAAAACCTCTAAGGGAGTGATCATGTTACGTTTCGAAGAAGAAGATAAATCAAACCCTGCTATTATTAAAGTTTTAGGAATCGGCGGCGGCGGAATGAATGCAGTCGCAAGAATGGCGAATTCCAGCCTAAGAGGTGTGGAATACGTTATCATGAATACCGACGAACAGGTATTAAAACGTTCCGAAATAGAAAGTAAGATCGCATTAGGTTCCAAGACCACAAGAGGAATGGGTGCCGGTGGAGATCCTGAACTAGGCGCAAGAGCAGCAGAAGAAGACAGAGAAAAAATCGCATCCGTAATCCAAGGTGCGGACATGGTTTTCGTAACTGCAGGAATGGGAGGCGGAACCGGAACTGGTGCAGCACCTATCGTTGCTAAGATCGCAAAAGAACAAAAATGTTTAGTAGTCGGAGTGGTCACTATTCCTTTTTCTTTCGAAGGAAAAAGAAGAATGGAACTTGCAAAAAGAGGGATAGAACAACTTCGCTCTTATGTTGATACTTTAATTTTAGTGAATAATGAATCCATCTTTCAAGTAGTAGAAAGAGATACTCCTATCGACCAAGCATTCAGAGTGATAGATGATATTCTTCTAAATGCAGTAAGAGGGATCAGCGATATCGTTAATAATCCTGGAATCATCAATGTGGATTTCGCAGATGTAAAAGCGATCATGAGAGACACAGGTGATGCAGTTATGGGAGTGGGAGAAGGTTACGGAGAAAACAAAGTTTCCGAAGCCGTGAACTTTGCGATAGATAACGCGTTATTGGATTCTCGCTCTATAGCAGGTGCAACTTCTCTTTTGATTAATGTTACCGGTGGAACCGATCTTACTATTTCAGATTGGAACGAAGTATCTCAGATCATCACTTCCCAAGTAGATCCAAATGCAAATATCATTATTGGTTTAACTGAAGATGCTGATTTGGAAAAAAGAATTCGTATCACAGTGATCGCTACAGGTTTTAACAAAAGATCGGCAGGAATCGGATCTGTTCCTAAATTACAATCCCAACCCCAAAGAAAAGTGGTAGGACTTCCTGAAATGGAAGAGTCTCGTCCATCTTTCAAAACGGAACCGGAAAGGATCAGCAATGACCCTGAAAATTACAGAACCCTCAAGTCCAAAAACCCTTCCGGAAACCTGAAAGAGGATTATGATATTCCTGCTTTCTTAAGAAGAGGAGAAAAAGGGAGAAATTAAACTTCCTTCTCTCTTAAAAACTACACCCGTCACGAATTTTCCCATTACAAAAAGGAATTTTCGTAACGGGAACGTGATCCGCTCTTTCATTTTAAATTTCATAAATTCGTAATATATTTTCCTGTTTCGGAATTTCACATCGTAACAATACGATCCTTAGCTCTAATCTAAATTTTCCCGTTTTGTAATCCCCCGGAAACGATCCTAGTTCATTAAATAATCATTAGGCGAGAAGTTAGAAAAAGAAAATTTCTTCGACCGAACAGGAGGTTTTCGAAAATGAAAGATTTAATTCGTAAAAAGAAAAGATCTTCAAAAATAAACAATTCGATTCTTTTAATTTGTTTTACTCTTCCAATCTTATTCATGGCGAACTGTGCCGTTGAAAGAGGAGAAGATAGCGCTGCGTTAGCGCTTTTGGGAGCAGGAACGAACTCTTTTAGGGATGTTTCCTTTGAAGAAGCGAATTTTCCGTCCACAGCTGCTCAAAAAGCCACTCACCAGGTTTCCGCTACGATTACGGTTAACGGTATAGACCAATCTATTTCTTACGTCAATTTGTTACGTTCCGGAGATGTACTAGGTACAGGAACTTTCGGACTGCCTGTAGATAAGACTGGAACAGCGATCCCGAACGGAACAGCCATAGGTTATACCTTCAGGAACGGAGGAACCGGCCAAAACGGTCCGAGTATGTCTTCTGATTTCAGTTCTTTGATAGAAGTAGCCGGATCCATCTTCATGATCACTCATTTTGAGGACGTGGTCGGAAGTATGTATATTACAAAATTGAATCAGGACTCGGGAACCGGTGCGTTAACCGCAACTTCTACAAGATATGTGGATATGTCCGGCGTAAAAGGGATCTATATTCCATGCGCGGGAAGTGTTTCTCCTTGGAACACTCATTTAGGTTCGGAAGAATACGAACCTAACGCTGCAAAAGCGAATACTGCAACCAATATGAATTATTATCCTGCGTATTTGGGTGCCGAAGCAGCAAATCCGTATCGTTACGGTTGGATTCCAGAAATTAAGATCCTGAATTCCAATGGAGACACTTCCGTTACGAAACATTTTGCAATGGGAAGATTTGCCCATGAATTGGCTAAAGTATTGCCTGATGAAAGATCCGTTTATTTAGCAGATGATGGAGCTAACGTAGGATTATTCTTCTTTGTAGCCGATCTGAAAAAAGACCTGAGTGCCGGAACTCTTTACGCTGCAAAATGGACCCAAAAATCGGCAACTAACGGTGGCTCTGCGGATATTACTTGGATCAATTTAGGACATTCTACAACTACTGAAATAAGTGCTGCTATCAACGCGGGAATCACATTTATAGATATGTTCGAAGCGGATTCTGCTTTTGACGGTTCTACTCCTGGTTCTTGCACTGTTGCAAGCGGTTACAAATACATAGAAGTAGAAGGTTCCGGAAAAGAATGTCTCAAATTAAAGACAGGTAACTACAGCACCGGAGCAAGTATAGAAATACTCGCATCCAGATTGGAGACTAGAAGATACGCAGCTTTAAAAGGTGCAAGTATTGAATTCAATAAAGAAGAGGGTATTACCTATAATACGGACGCATCCAAACTGTATGTTGCGATGAGCAGCTTAAAAGCGGGAATGATAGACGTAGCAGGAGATATACAACTTCCATCCAATCCTTGCGGAGGAGTTTACTCCTTGGATCTAGGCGGAGGAAAAAAAGACACATTAGGAAACAATATCAATAGCTCTTACGTTGCATTCACCATGGCTGGAGAAGTGATGGGAGAACTTGCTTCCGTTTCCGATTTCGGATATTTAGCTTACGGTTCGGACTTAAGTAATACATGCAAAGCAGGCTCCATTGCAAATCCGGACAACGTAGCTTTTATGGAAAATTCGAATATCCTGATCATTGGAGAAGATACAAATACCGGAGAACACCAGAACGACGCGACTTTTGCGTATAATGTTCGGACAAAAACTTTGACACGTATTTGGACCACTCCATACGGTTCGGAAACCACTTCCCCATATTTCTATAAGAACGTAAACGGTTGGAGTTATCTCACAGTAGTGACACAACACCCGTATGGTGAAAACGATATGACCAATTCTAAAAAGTCTTGGTCCACCCATAATTCGGATGAAGGATCTCCTACAATTCCGACTTACGGAGACAGTTTATATCCTTCTTATGTAGGTTATATCGGTCCCTTTAGATATTGAAGACGTATCCTCTTCGACCGAAGGAACACCGTTCCTTCGGTCTTTTTTTATTCACACGGAGAACTGAATGTTCCATTCAAACATAAAAACATTAATTATACTTTTATCATTCTTTCTATTTTATTGTTCCAAAAAACCTGTCTACCAAGGAGAAGAGAGAAAACCTTGCGACATACATGCGAAACCTTCTTCTTTTTGTATTTTAGAGGCTTACGGTTCTGTCACCCTCTGTTCCAAATGCCATCCAGGGGATGGGCCTTTCGATATTTTAAGTTATAAAGAAGTGAGTGCAAGAGTAGTTCCGGGAAGTCCGGAAAGTAGCGTATTATATAGATATTTAACGAAAGGTGGAAAGATGCACGCATTCGGAACGGAACATTTCGAAAAAGCTACGTATCGCTGGATCAAGGACGGAGCTCTGCCTTAACCCATCTTCGAAGGTAATTTACTTTTCCTCGGTTGCCTCTTCTTCTATTTGAGGAGGCGCCATCAATTCTTTCAACTCTTTCAAATAATCATCTTCCGGGCCGCCTAAACGGATTGCTTCATCATAAAATTGGGTCGCCTTTTGATAATCCCCTTCCGAAAAATAATACGTAGCTAAATTTGCTTTGGCCGCCCAAGACTTACCCTTTGCTTTTAGATCCGCTTTCTCCCAAGAAATTTTAGCCCTATGGAAATTCGGATTTTCTCCTGTAATCTCTTCGTATCCTTCTAAAAGAAGAGCTTCTACTTCGGGATTTTCATCTTCCGTAAAAATAGAAATATCCTCCGATTCAACTTTAGGAGAAAGTCTTCTTTGTATTTCAGAGATGGACTCGTCTAAGGCCGTGGAAAGTGAAGGAAGTATACTAGGACAACTAACGTCTCCTACTCCATTATAGATGATAGAATGTTTACTAATGACAGTCTTCATCATTTCTCCGGAATCTATCCGGATCAAATTTGCTTCTATCGGGATATAAACTTTTCGGACACCTGTAGGCTTTACAATCGGATCGTTCACAAGAGAAGCCGCCGCTCTACTATATTGCCGATTCTTGTCCTTTCCTGCGGTAGCTGCTCTAAGAACTGCCAGCCCAAGAGCAAGATAATCCATTTTAGCTTCTACATAACATTGAGACTCAGGTTGTTTAACGGAAACATATAAGACTGCATCCGCGCTCAATATTTCTCCGATCCTCTTTCTATTTTTTTGTATTCCTTCTAAGGAAGTATCCTTAGCTTCCAGAACATCAGGTCTGTCTTTTAGATCCAAAATTTTAAAATAAGAATCTTTCGAAAAACTTTCATAAATTTTTCCTGGAACCATCATTACGAAAGAACGATTACTTTCATGGCTCCATATCTCCGAATTCATCGGCTCTAAAGTAAACGCGACTGTTTTTACTCCGTTTAAAAATTGTTTTAAGTCTCTTCCCTCTTTTGTAGCAGGATACTTAGGGTATTCGACGGTTACGGATTGGCAGGTAATAAAAACCGCTAACAAACAGAATAGAAAGACTAAAGTGAACCGCATATCGGATCGGACCCTTTCTCGGTAAATTTTAGATCCCGTTTTTCACGGTTTCTTTTGTGGAATTTGCAGGTAGGAGCTCCAACAAAATCAAATGAGGTCTTGCACCGAATCGAATTCTGGGAGCCACGTGACCTTCTGCCCCTAAACCTCTACTAACTATAATATCAGTATTTTCATAAGCGTTCAATCCCCCAGCCGCAATATGTCGAGGAACCCTGGAAAGAGTTAGGATTGGACCGAAAAACGGAACTTGGACCTGTCCTCCATGAGTATGCCCGGCTAGGATCAAATCCACTTTTTCAGTCGGTTGATGCAAAACTGAATCAGGATAATGACTGATCAGGATGGAATAAATATCTTCGGGGATCTCTCTTTTCAAACTCCAGATCAAAGTTTTATTCCTATAATCCGGCAAACCTAATCCGATCAAACCGATCTTATTCTTCCCGACTTGAATGACTTTTGATTTTCGATCCCATAGAACCGACCCGCTCTTAGAAGAAAAATCCGTATAACGTAAGATATGATCCACATCACCTGTAACAAAGAAGAATCCATTATTATATTTAAATTTTTTCAGATAAGAAGTTACGATCGGATATAAGGAGGAATGATTCATCACATCTCCGGTAAATAAGATCAGATCCGGTTGGAAACGATTTGCTTCTTCTCTAACTTCTAAATGTAAGTCTCTAATATCATCCGTTTGTAAATCCGAGATATGTACGATTTTAATAGGAGAAATTATTTTATCCGATCGGATTTGGATACGTTCCACATCCAGATGATTCGGCTCCCAAACTTCGGAATAAAATTTAATACAAACTAAGAAGATAGAAACAAATAAGAAAACAATTCTTTTGGAAAATGCAAAATGAACGAGACCAAATACAGGAAGAGCAATCGTCAAAACTGTCCAAGCGATCCTAACTCGAATAAAAGAACTCACATCCAAAAAGAAAGGAACAGTCGAAGCAATGATTAGATAGATCAGTAAAAGAATTAGAATTCTTTTATAAAAGGAAAGGTCCCGTTCTTTAGAAAATATAAACTTTCTCTTATTTCCCAAGAATACAAAAAGAAACAGGGTAAAAGTGACGATTACTAAAACATCTATTATAAAATTAGATTTAGAATACGCATTCAAATAAAAATTCATATTTGGATCTTCTTCTTTCCATTCCAAAATTCCGCGGCGATAGCGCTCAATAAATACATGACAGTTCCATACATAAGAACAGTAAGTAATGTTTCACTTTGTTTGAGATGAAGCTCCGCAAGAAGTAAAGCTAAGGACAAACTTCTGATCCCGGAAACCATAGACAAGGAAGCTCTAACTTCTTTTGTTGAATTAAATAAAAAGATCCCGGGGAGAAGAGAAAATCCAACTGCAATAGAAGCTCCGATCCAAGCAATCCAGCCCAAACTCAGCGCAAATTCGCCATATTGAAAGATCAAAAGTAAGATAGATAATATTAAACAAAAACTGCTAAACCTTTCCACCCAAGGAGCAATCGGATCAAAAAATTTAGGAAAGAAATATTTGCTCAGAAGCCCGAGAAGCAATGGTAAACCTTGCAAAAAGGTTCCGATCAAAAAAAGTTTTAGAAAAAGATCGAAATTAAATCCCGAACCACCTTGGTAGATAGAAAATATCAAAGGAGTGAGAATCGTATTCGCGCCGTTCAATAACGCGATCAACATTCCGCCCAGTGCGGGATTTCCTTTTGCCCTTAAAACGAATAATCCTCCGGATGCTCCTCCGGGAGAAGCAGCACAAAGAAAAATTGCCGCAAATGCAAGTTCGGATACTCCTAAAAGTTTTCCTGAAAAAAATACGCAAACAGGAAGTATCCCAAAATTCCAAAAGAATGCGAATACTAAGATCGGAATAAATTTGGACCAAGAGCCCAATTCTTTTTTTTCTATCCTCAACCCCAAACCATACATTGAGGAAAGAGAAAGAAGGATGAGTACGATCCGTATTAACATTTTCTAATTCTGAGAAAGGCTTTTTTTAAGAAAACTTCTCTCTTTGATCGTTTGGGAAATAAAACTAGCGATCGCAAAGAAAAATGCAAACCCGAGGAAAAAGTAAGGAGCGATAGAAACTTGCTCTTTTGGAATATTATTCTGCACCAACATTCCATAGAATGCTACTACGAATAAGGCCGCAGGAACAGTGAGCACAGAACCTATATTAATGAATAATTTATACCGGATGGATCCATTCTCCGACTTCTTTGCATACCCGAAAGACCATAACCAGTTCCTATGTTTTGCCAATTGAGAAGCGTTTTGAAAAAGAAGTTTATCTCCATCCTTCTCAACAGAATAACCTGCTTTTCCAAATTGAGTAGAAGCGGAGTTTAGATCCGTTTTTAATTCTCCGGATAAAATAGCAGGGAAGAAGGAGCCGAAATATTTTTTGGTAAAAGTTTCTTTTTGTTTTCTGTCCCAGAGAGAAACAATAAATACTAGAATGAAAATTAGGATTGGGAGTACGTTTAAAATTATAGTAGTCATCTTTGTTTTTATGCCGCTGTTAAAATAATCGGTCCATTCTCGGTAACAATTACTGAATGTTCGAACTGTGCAGTGAAGGAACCATCAGGAGTTTTTAAAGTCCAACCGTCCGATTGTTCTACAAAGTCTTCTGCTCCGGTTGAAACAAAAGTTTCCACCGCGATAACCTGCCCCGATTTTAAAATTCGCTTATCTCTTGGTTCGTAATAATTACAAATATCGAATGGTTCTTCATGGAGAGATTTGCCTACCCCATGTCCGCATAAAGTACGGATCACATTATATCCGTTCTTCTTAGCAGTATTCTCGATCGTTCTTCCGATTGAATTCAGTTTTTCTCCCGTCTTTACACCGGAAAGAGCAAGCTTTAATGCTTCAGAAGAAACGTCTAAAAGTTTGCTTAAACCTTTTTCATCCTTTCCAACGATCAGAGTAAAACCAGTATCTGCAAAATATCCGTTCAACTCTAAGGAGACATCTAGATTTAAAAGGTCCCCTTCTTTCAAGATACGATCACTTGGAATTCCATGGGCGATCTCAGTGTTTAAACTTATACACGTATAACCTGGAAATTTATACATGAGTTGAGGAGCGCTTCTCGCCCCAAATTTGGAAAAATAAGAATACGCAATCCGATCCAACTCTTTGGTGCTGATCCCTGGTTTAGCAGCTTCTTTCATCTTGACCAAGGTCTCTGCAGTGATCTTGCCAATCCTTTGTAATGCTTCCAGATCTTCCTTATTACGAACCGTCATAAATATTAATTCTACAGAAAGAAATTAGGTGGCAAACGATAAATGTGGGAATTCCAACAAGAATAGGAAGAATCTCAAAGTTTCTGTTTCACTTCCCTGAAAGTATAAAGAAGTTCAGAAGCAATCTGATCGCAGGTTTGCAAATATTTCTCCAAAGGATTTTCGGAATTGTCCGCAGATTTAGGGTCTTCAAATGGAAGAGAGATCCGTGCTTCTGCTCCTGGAACATAAGGACAGGATTCATCTGCTTGTGAACATACTAAGACCGCGATAAACTCAGTGCTCGGATTAGGAGCATCTTGGAATTTTTTAGAATAAGCGATCAAAGGAGGAGTTCCATCTGCCCACCAAATTGAATATTTAGGATTACGAGGAGGTCCTTGGTTCTCCAAACGAAACCCACAATTCTCTAAAGCCTTCTCCGCATTTGGATGTAACTCGGTAATACTTGTTCCACCTGAAAAAGATTTAATGCCGGGAAAATCAAAATAATGAGGGATACATGCTGCGAATGCCTGGGCGATCTGGCTCCTTCTCGAATTATGAGTACATATAAAAACTAAATTCGCTTTTTGTTTGGCTTCGAAAGATTGTAGAATGAAATCCGCAAAAGAAGAAAGCACCACCTTTCTTTCCTTGGAGATCTTATCGATCAAAGAAAGTTTAGTATCCAAATATGTTTTTAAAGGTTGGAATAAGGGAGACATTCCAGGAAGGTTAAATTCCTTTTTCAAAGGAGCAAGCTAGATTTTTCATGTTTTGAAAGGCTTTGACAGATTTCAAATCATCAGGGATCTATTGCGAAATTTAAAAGGAAAATAAATGAAAACGAATAACACTCCAAAAACGGTTTTAGTCACCGGAGGATCTTCCGGAATAGGTAAAGAACTTTCTATCTTATTGTATAAACAAGGTTATAACGTACTTGTAGTTAGTGTTTCCAAGGAAGAATTCAAACTTCTTCATAAAGAGTGTAAAGAGATCAGCTCTTCCGGAAAGTTAGAAACCTTAGAAGCAGATCTAACCCAATCCGAAAGTATTCCTAAAATTTTAAAATGGATCACTAAACTAAATTTGGATATAGATGTCCTAGTCAATAATGCAGGATTCGGGCTTTGGGGAAAATCCTGGGAACTTTCTCCGGAGAAAGTAAACTCAATGCTTTTACTTAATATAAACGCAATCACAAGACTTTCTAATGAATTTTCAAAGAGAATGATAGAACGTAAGAATGGTTTCATATTGAATGTCGCATCCACTGCTTCTTTGCAGCCTCTTTCTTATATGGCAGCTTATGCAGCTAGTAAGGCTTATGTAGTTAGTTTTTCGGAAGCGTTAGCAGCAGAGCTTGCTCCCTATGGAGTCAAACTTGGGATTTTATATCCGGGAACAACCAAGACAAATTTCCTTTCAGTCGCAGGGATCCATAAAGAAAATAAAAAAGGAAGTTTAGGAAATCTTGCTTATTCAATCGCTATGGATCCGAAAGATGTGGCCAAAGTTGCATTTAATACAATTCAAAATGAAACCAAAAGATCTATTCCCGGATTTATGAATAAGGCACATTATTATTCTACGAAAATATTTCCTTCTTGGATCGTTAAAAGAATCGCAGATCAGATCTTTAAAAAAGAATAATTCATACTTTTACGCTTACTCCATAAAATTCCAAAGCATTCGAATATAATACTTTCTGCAATAACTCACCTTCGAACGTATCCGTAACCAAATGTAGGTCCTCTTCGGTAAAAGGAGCAGGAGAACGTGTAGAAGGAAGATCCGTGCCGAACAACAAAGCATCCGGATTAATTTCTGCAATTTCCACCAAAGCAGATCGTATATCAATATTGGTTCTGCCGAACCCGGTCGCTTTTACTCTTACTCCTTTTTCTACCAATCTTAGAGTGGTAGAAAATCCTTCTTTAGACAATCCCAAATGATCAATGGATACCTTAGGTAGGGACAGCAGCACTTCTTCTAAAAATTCGTCTATCTCTTTGGCATCTATATATAATTCGACATGCCAACCTGCAAGATCATAAACTCTGGCTCCCATTTCTTTAATCTTAGAAATTTCCTCGGAACCTCCCCTTCTTACATTAAATCGAACAGCTCTCACTCCCGCCTTATGAAGGGATAAAATTTCGGAATCCTTGGTATTTGCGGGAAGCTGGGTCACACCTACATAATTTTTTCCTAATACGGAAAGTGTATCCAGCAAGTAAGTCTGATCGAAAGCTTGAAAAGAGCCGGAAACGACAGCGCCTCCTTTGATCCTAAGCCAATCCGCCTGCTTATTATAGTCTGAAACCGTAAAGGGTTCCGGCAAAAAGCCGTGATTAGGCACCAAAGGAAATCTTGGATCTATGATATGAAAATGAGAGTCGAAGATCCGCATCTTCTTAGTATAACATTTCCGGAATATGAGTCAAGAGATTGTGGCGAGGAAATTTATTTCCTTAAAAGCACTAAGAACCTTATTCTGCTTTAAAACGAAGCACTCTGGTCCCTGCAAAAAGATCGTGTAATGCGGTCCTTTTGTGAGAAAAGAGGATATAAAGCACCGAAATCCCATAATATATAATCGAATCCCAAAAGGTAAAATTGTCCAAAGGGTTCCATTTATTTAAGATCCTATGAACACCAGCCAAAGGTAAACCTTCCATCTCAGCTTGGTGTTCCATAAATATCCTGGAATCATATACCGCGCTCATGATGGTTATTAAGGACAAAGTGAGTTCAGGTAAGGTCCTGATAAAAGACCTAACCCATCCCAAACGCCCTTTACAGGAATCGGTAACAATTATCCCGGCAAATGCCTTTCCAATGGTCCTGCCGTATAATGCATGCATTACGAATCTATACCCGATATAAAGTAAAGAATGTAAGGCAGTGTAGAAGGGAAACAGTTCATATACCATTTTATTATGATAATAAAAAACCATAAATTGAGGGGCCAAAACGGGGCATAAGATCAAAAAATCCAAGAACTGAGCGTAAACTCTCCTGCTTAAACTCGCGTATGCCAAATGTTTTTCTTCAGTATTAATTTTTTCGAATATACTCTTCATTAATAAACAATTATAGGATATTTCTAAAATGAAAAACGAACCATCTGAGTTCTTTACCGCTTTCGCAAAGATAGAATCCGTCTTTATGAGCTACAACATTAGGGTTCTTGGAAATTTCCGCCCAAAAACCTTCGGAACAAGGCTCCCACCAATCTGGCCTACAATTTCCCTGATCAAAATTTTTAGGCCAGCTACTCGGATAAGAATCGAATCTGAGATTCAAACCAGGATGATTTTTAAATCCTTCCAGAATTGATTTTCTAAATTCGGAACCTTCTACCTTATATTTTGAAAAAACTACCCAAGACTCTCTAAATCCGCAACGTTTGATAAAATAATCAGATACACCATTCGGAATTCCTAGGATCCCCAACTTCTCCGCCTCTGCTCTTGTTAGGTCCTTAAATTCAAAACGATCCGTAAAGACCGGATGACCAGAGCTATTTCGGAAGAAAAAATATAAAAAAATCCCCAAAACGATAAGAATAGCCGCAATGCCACACGTTAGTAAGATCTTGGAAGTGAAATATTTCGCCATTTTTTCGCCGGGATCGGATCGGCCGAATCTTAACGGTAGAATATGAAAACCAAAAGTGAGGAATCAAGGAGAATTTAGAAAAGCAAACTTACACCTTTGTCCCAATTCAAAAATGTATTCCTTCTGATATAAATTCCCTTAGTATATCGGAATAAAATCCGGGATCTCTTTTATCCTTCTTACCCAAGAATTCAGGTTTGGAAAATCAGAAAGTGGAAAATGACCCTCTTCCGCCACATGTGTATATGCGAATAGAGAGATATCGGAAATGCTCGGCCTTTGGGAACCGAAGAATTGATTTGTAGAAAGATGATCGTTCATGCTCCGAAGAGCATCCAGTCCCTTTGTATGGTTTCCTTGGATTTTAGGATCATCTTTTTTATTTTGGAAATGAATTAACCAACGATTCACGGCGATATAGGGCTCATGGCTATATTGTTCGAAGAACATCCATTGCAATATTCTAGACTGAACCAAAAGATCATTCGGGAAGAAGTCGGTATCCTTTGCTAAAAAATATAAGATCGCATTGGATTCAGAAAGAAATTCTCCGGAGTCCAATTCCAAAAGAGGGACTTTTCCCACAGGATTTTTAAGAAGAAATTCCTGAGTTTTGGTTTCGCCCTTTCTGGTATCGGTTTCAATCCATTCATAAGGAACTTTTAATAGATGTAATAATAGTTTAATTTTATAACAATTCCCAGAAACGGAAGTACCGTAAACTTTCATGTTTGGTTGCCTATGATTTAAGATCTAACGAACTTAAACGTTAAGCGAAGATTCGCAATGAAAAAATTATTTAGAAACTTCTAGCAACTCTAAGGTGCGCTTCAAACTTTCTCTCCCACCCCAAGACTGATGCCCTGGAACTAAGACAGAAATTTTAGGAAATGATCTTTCTAATTTATGAATAGTTTTAGGCCATTCTTTAAGATCGGCGTCTTTAGTATTACCTATCTCATTTGCTTCTGCACTTTTAACTAAACAACCACCGAATAAAATTTTAGATTTTGGAAGCCAAACGACTAAATTATCTTTCGAATGACCTGCACCGAGGAAAAAAATCTCAATCTTAGTTTTTCCGAATACCAAAATATCTTTATCTTTTAACGACTTCTCAGGGAGAGAATTACCTTCTTCTTTTAAGATAGAAATTGTCCTTTTACCTGCATAAGAAAGGACATTCTTCTTTTTTAATATTCCTATCCCTCCTGCCCTATCCTCATGAAAATGAGTGATAATAGCAGCAATCACAGGTTTTTTCAAATTTGCGGAAACCCAATCCAAAAGCTGAGAAGTTTGTTCTTCTCCCCAAGCGGTATCTACAAGAACTACACCTTCTTCCGTTTCAATCACAAGCCCATTAGAGGGGAAATACCCGTCTTTTAGAAGTTTATAAGAAGTATGAACATAGACGTTTTTCTCAATCTCGGAAATCCGGAGTTTGCCTTCTTCTGCATGAACGGAAAAGGAAAATAGAATTAATAAAAAACTAATGTATTTCATTTAAAATTTTTAGCCAAAACCTGAACATCATCCTTCCATTGGCCTTCGAAAATCAGATTTCCATCCGAGTCCGTTAGTTTACCAAAACCATTTTTCTTATTCGATTTCCATTCCCCTTCATAAACGGTACCATCAGCGTATTTATAAATCCCGCTGCCTTCCTTATTCCCTCGGTCCCAATCCCCATCGTAAGATTCCACATCTCCTAATACAAGTTTGCCCTTACCATGTGCTAAACCGTTTTGAAAACTACCTTCATAACGATAAGATCCGGATAAAACCTTAGTCCCGACTCCGTTCTTACAATTACCGGAAACACAACTAGGAGAAAAAAAGTAATACGCGAAAAATAGAACGATAGGGATAAAAAGGATGGGATAAAAGTTTTTGTTCATGACTCTCGGAAACTGATACGAACTCTAAAATTCCATATTATGGAAAAATAAACTAATAAATTTTAGGATTTAATCTTCTGATTTGGAAAATTCTTTAAAATTTCTTTTACGAACGATTGAGTTCAATCTTTTCAATAATCTTTTCAGATCGTCCTCCCCCATCGCTTCCGTGACTGCAGCTTGAGCTTCTTCCCAGATCGGATAAGCGACCCTCAAAGCTTCCAAACCTTTTTGAGTTAAGATCACTTTTCTAGCTCTTTTATTTTCGGAAGGAACATCCGCAACATAGCCTAACTCTTCCAAGGGATTCAAATTACGGATCAAAGTAGTTCTATCTAAAACGAGAAGGTCCGCTAACTCGGCAAGACCAAGGCCATCAGTAGCACCAAGAGTATGCAATAGACTGAATCTTTGAGAAGTAAGACCTGCCTTCTCTAATTCTCTATCATAAAATTGAGTAACTGCTCTAGAAGCCCTGCGCAGATTAAAGTTCACACAACTTAAACCTGCGCTAAGCATATCCGCTTTGCTCGGAAATTTTTCAGACTTCCGAGCCGTACTATTTAGAGACTTCTTGGACATAGGATTAAAAAGACTCGGTCTTCGGAATATTTTCCCTCCGACACTTGTTTTCGCAACTGTTTTACCCTGTCTTCGAAAGAACCTTCTTCCAGACCAGGCTCATCGAAAATAAAACTCCCTAAAAAAGCCATCATCTCTTGGTCATGACGAACAGGACGTCCCTTTTGAAGGTCAATAAAGGAAAACTGAGCTCTCAAAACGGCCTTTAAACGATTACCTTCCCTATCCAAAAGTAAGTATTCATTATGGATCGTCGCCGGAGTCAGCTTGATCAAACGAGTTACAATTTTCACTACATCATTCTGTTTGACCGGTTCCAAATATTGAGTCTCCACCTTACTCACTACCCATGATTTACCTGAACTGGATCCATACTCGTAAAAATCGAAATTAGCAGTTTCCCTCAATTGTTCAGAACGAGCTTCCAAAAAGTAATCCATATATCTCGCGTTATTCAAATGGCCAAAAGGATCACAATCCTGGAAACGAATCCTGGCAAAACTATGAGGGGAAAGCACCGGTTTATCAATCGTCAATTCCATAACGAATCTCCTAAGAGAAATAATGTGCATTTACATATATGTAATTACACATGTGTAATTACAGGAATTAGGCGTCTCCGAATCTCAGTCAACGTAAAAAATAACATTTTCTTGTTGGAATTCCAAAAGGAAAGTGTTTGGCCGCGTCCTCGCGAAGCTCGGACCGAGCTCTCACCTCCGGTCAAAAAATCGCATTCGCGATTTTTATGACCCCGGCTCGATCTCTCGCGGATTGTAAGCGAAGATTCCGTTGTAGGAGTTTCTACATGCGAATAAAACGCAGCCACTCTGAATGCTCGCCTAATTTGATCGAAGGCATTTTTTAAAAAACGGCCCCCACCCTGCGTTGGGATTGGGGGGAGTGGCCCGTGGGAGAGCTCGCATTCCTCTATCACAGAATTGAAATTTAGGCAAACGAATTTTACGGCTGTTTTTGTAGGAGCTCCTACAAAAAGATCAATCCAACTTTGAAGGCAGAAGATCCAATAGTTCAGACCAGCGTTTTTTGTCTTCAGTGCTCATCTTATCTCTTCTATCGTATCGAATATTATAAATTCCGAATTCTCCTCTATACAACTTAGAAACCTGAGAAGAAAGAGACTGTTTACCACATCCCGAATTTTCCCAAGAATAAGAAATTTTACCCGACTTCTCCGATTCCAGGTTCCAAAGAATATTTGGACATTCCTTCTTCTTACCGGACTCCAATAAGGAATAAATTTCAGAAGGAGAGGAAGCCCTCACTTTATAAACATGTATGGAAAGCATTTCATTCCAGAATAATAAAGACTCGGACTTAGGAACATACTGCAATAATGCCTGATCCATTCTGTCCACATCTGAGACGAGTTTCCACTCCCTTCCATCTAAACGAATTGATTCTCCTTCCGCATCTAATGAAAGGTCTCTTCTGAATTGTTTTTTATCAGATTCGTGGACAGAAATCTCGGTTTGCAAATGAGTAGACTGTCCATTATCATTTTTTAATGCGATCCGGATCCATTTACGAGTGGTGCCTATTTTTCGGATCCAATCCTTGTTTTCAGGAACTTCTGCCTTAAATTTTAAAAGAATAGGCCCAACCGGGAGTGGCTTTTCCTGTTGGAATAACAAAACATCTGAAGAATTTTCATTCAATTCAAACCCTTCTATACTAACCAAAAAAGAATTTTTTACTGTTCCTTTGAGGAAGATCTCGATTTTTTTAGGTTCGGTTTTATAAAAGATCTTCTCTATCTTGAACCAATCGTTTTCGGTTTTCTTTTTGCGGACCATGTCCGGAAAACAAAATGTAAACAGAAATATGCAAAAAACAGAAATTAGTAATTTAGAATAAAACTTTCCGAAAGAAAAATCCAAAATTAACCTGCAACGAATCTTCTTCGAATGGAAACAAGATGAGCAAATAAAACGGAAGGAACTATAAAAGAAGGCAGCCATACATATGGAAATTGGAGCACCGCAGTGTTCGGCCTTTCAAAAGATAGTTTTTGAAAAGGTCCAGGCGCGGATAAGATCCCCAAGATCACTATATTCAATAAAAATAAAAGGCCTACTATATTCCAAAACAAAATCCAATTTTTAGAAGATGTGGGCTTATTCAAAATGAAATAAGCCGCAATCGGAGCAGTCAACCCGATCAGAATGTCGAAATTCCAACCTGCAAATGTCATACTGATCGGGACCCAACCATACATTGCCAACCAGTATAAGACAAGTTCTACCGGTATTCTTGCCAAATGTAAGTATGTTAAATTCTCTCCGGGGATTTGATCTATCCAAGTTCTACTGGAAGGAAAAATGAAAAGTAAAACCAAGAACAAGATCGGTGGAGCCACCATGCATAAAAATCTAGGAGGAAAAGAATCAGTGACTAGATAAAATCCAGTCCCACTTAAGATCCCTTGCAAAGCAAGCCAAGCCGCTAAAGCCAAAAGGATTAAAGAAGAACCGATCCAATTTTTTCGAGAACCTAGGACTAGTGAGAAAAAATATCCTAAAATAGCAAATACCGTAGAACCGAAAATTATTGGAACAAGTGGTGGAAGATGGGCCGACATACGATCTTAAAAAGAGGCCCAAATCATTGGAATTTTAGAAAATAAGGCAATCATTTTCCTCGAAATTCCGCCCAATTCTTTCTTCTCCTTTTTCGCCTAAGCGCCGTATTTTGTTGGAATTCCGCCAAGATTCTCTTCTAATACTAGGTTAGAACTAGTTTCCAGGATAAACCATGGCTTCTCAGAATTTCCCGTTTTCGATTTCTCGATTTAAACTGTTTCAATTTTTTGCAGTCCTACTTATTTCCGTATCTTTGATAAGTCTTCTTGCCGAACCCAAAAAAGGGGTCCATGAAGACGTCTTCGAATACAAGGTAAAGAAGAATGATACTTTATCCAAAATTGCAAAAGAATTCCTACAAGACCCGAGGAACTGGAAAGAATTATTAAAATATAATGAAATTCCAAACCCTTCTTTGATTAGAGAAGGCACTACTCTCTTTATCCCAGGCTTCTTAAGAAAAGACACAATCTCTGCAACGGGAGAAATTATAAAACCGAATGCCGGTCCTGTGGCAGTTGCCGACTTCCAAAGAGGACAGGTTCAATTTTCTAGAGATTTCACTCCTACAGGACTTCCTGCAAGTTGGTCTAAACTTTCCAAAGACCAATTATTGAATATGGATGATTGGGTCCAAACAGGACAAGGCTCTTCTTCTAAAATTATATTCACTAAAAACGGAACAGTTGTAGAGTTAAGAGAAAAAACCTTAACCAAGATCGTAAAAACGACTTCTGAATCCATATCGGAATACAAACTGAATAAGGACGGAGGAATCCTGGAACTCAAATCAGGATATCTGGAAGCTAAGGTCCCTCCTAAAAAACCGGGAGATGATACTCGCAAATTTATGGTAGTAACTCCTACAGCAGTGGTAGGAGTAAGAGGAACAGAATTATACGTAAGTGCACCTGATCCTGAAAATACTACAGTAGGATGTTACAAAGGAGAATTAGAAGTCTCCGCAGAAGGAAAAACAGTGGCGGTCCCTGCAGGATTCGGAACTACTGTGGTAAAAGGACAGGCTCCTTCTAAACCGGAAAAACTTCCCGAAAAGGTTGAGTTAGAGTGAGAATTCTGGATCGGAATATTATAAAATATAAATTTTCATTTTTATTATCTTTACTGCTTCTTCTTTCTGGAGAGGCATTTTCCGAACAACAAAGAGTAAGCCTTCGCTGGAAGCCCAGCCAAGGCGCAGAAAGTTATCTGATCGAACTTTCAGAAGACCGGGATTTTTTAAGAGTACACCATTTTTATAAGACCAAAAATTTTCGTTATGAATTTAATTCACAAGATTCTAAGTTTTATGTTCGCGTAGTCGGGATCAATGTGGATGGAGGAAGAGGAGTTTCTTCTCCTATAATTTCTTTGGCGGATAAATTCGCTGCTGCACCTAAAGTAAAAGTGGAAAGACCTTCTACAGTAGTCGCTTCTTCGGAAGAGTTGCGGATCTCACTGGGTGATCCTAAAACCAGCGGACCTTCTTCCAATACTCCCGGATCTGCGAATTCGCAGAAACAAGTCCCAGTCTCCACATATTATAGAGTGAATGGAGGAGAATGGCAAAGGTATGATGGTTCCATTTCTCTTTCCCAAGAAGGTTGGAACGAGGTTGAATTTTATTCCGAAGATATATTAGGAAATAAAGAAACACCTAAAAAGACAAAATATCTGAAAGATACAACCGCACCTCAAGTCCGTTTAATAGGAGAGAAGAAGGGACAATCAGGACTAATAGAGATCAAATCCGGAGCGGAACTTACATTACAAGTTACTGAAGAAGGTTCCGGAATGGAAGAGATCACCATCAATCTTGCCGCAAGAGATGGAAGCGGGGCGGAAGTGAACCTAACCCTTTCCGGAGAAGAAACAAAACAACCGATCAAAATTTCTTCCTCAGGTATAGATGGACTTTCTATCCTTCGTTGGGAAGCAAACGATAAAGCGGGAAATTATATCCAATCAGAGATCCCATTACTGATAGATGCAAAACATCCAGTCTGCGTATTCGCTCCTACTGAAGGTAAACTCAGAGAAGATGGTATTTATTATCTAAAAGAAAACGGACTCATTGCAATTCGATGTGAGGATCCAGGCACAGGATCAGGACTTTCTAAATTGGAATATAAGATCGGAAATGGTTCTATTCTACCTTATCAAACTCCGATCGGATTCAATACCGGAATTCATACTGTTACTGTTTATACTTCAGATAGAGTCGGGAACCGGGCAGAGTTTAAGATCAAAGTAAATGCAATAAAGCCGGATTGGCAAAAGACCGGATCCGAACTCCAAGAAAAATAGTTTATTAGATTATTATAAGGAAGAGGCCGCACTGCGGACTATAAAAAAGAAGAAGGGACCCGTATCTTCAACGGATCCCTTTTGGCGATTTCTAATTTTCTGTGCTTGGTGAAGCAGAAGAACTTGCAGGTTTAGCTGCCGGAGCTGGTGCGCTCGGCTTATTATCCACTTTTTGGATCTTAGTTTCAGGAGGAGTAGTATCCACTATAAAAGCGATCTTCTTAACTTCGCTTTCATTACCTACCGAATCCACCGACTTAGCTTCGATCGTATGATTTCCTTGTGCTTCCACGGAAACAGGATCTGCATATGATTTCCATTCTCCGGAATCCAATTTATAAAAGATCTGTTTAATTCCGGACAACGTATCGGAAGCCTTGATCGTAAATGCGTTCCCACTTTTTACGAAAATTTTATCTTTTACAGTTACAAGTGCAGAACCGAAAAGTTCAACCAAAGGTTTTTCTTGGTCCACAGTTACTGCTAAAACTGAATCAGTGGAGGTATTCCCAGACTTATCAGTTGCAGAAAACTTAATCGTATTCACTCCTGCTTTTTCCAACTGGATCGGCTTACCGTCATAAACTCTCGGTTCAGAACCATTGATGGAGATCTTGATATCCTGAACACCGGCCAGGTTATCCTGAGCAGTGATCGAGTAAGTTAAAGTTTTTGTAGCATAGTTCGTATTTTCATGAACTATCAATGCCGAACTTGGAGTGATCTTGGTAGAAGGAGGAGTATTATCCACTAAAACGTTAAAATGTTTTTCCGGTTCTTTATTTCCCGCTTTATCTACCGCTCTATAAGTGATCTTTGTCAAACCTTCTCTTACCAATGTGATAGAGGAAACATACTTAGTATAATCTCCGGACCCGATCTTATACTCGATATAATCCACAGTGGAACCTTCGTCCTTGGAGTTGAACTCGAAGGATGATTGAGAGTTAATGTATAGATCCGGTTTTTCTCCGGAAGATGATTCTCTTTCCGTTCCGGAAGGTTTAGTAGTTTCCGCCTTAGGTGTGGTAGATTTCGGAGGAGCAGTCGTGCCTGGCGAACTTTGAGCGAAAATAGCGCTGGAGACTAGCATACTTGCTAGAAGGACCCATAAGGGATTGCGATTCATTCTTTTCTCCAATGGAAAATTAGTGTTATCACTGTTTGACGACAAAAAATCCACGGAATCTTCCCACTCTATGTAAGAAATTCGAAAAAATTCCGGCTAAATTTCGTCAACTTTCCGGGAGATAGAATCAGCTATTTCTTTTCTTTTTTGGGTGAAAGACCCTGACTTCCAAAATTTATAAACAGGCAAAAAACTGCCTAAAACAGGCAATAACATCAAAATAGCGTAGGATCGAGAAAACAAACTTGTGGCCGCATTCTCGACCGCAGTCGTAGAGTTATATAAGGTCAGATCGGAAATAACCACTGCGCATAAATCTTGATTTTGTAATGTAGAATATACGAAATAAACAGGGATATATGCGATATAAAAATACAAGCAGAGTAAGAATGGAAAAGTGACAAGCGCCTGTCCCACCAAACCTCCGGAAGGGATCCCGAACCATATTAAGAAAAGACAAAATACCGAAACTACAAAAGACGCCTGGGTAAATAAAAAATAAATACTGTCGTCTCCTTGCGTGCAGGTTCCCGATTCCGCGAGAATGATGCATAACGGAATAAGTAAGAATAGAAGGTCTCCAAGCCAGAACAGGATTTTCTTAAGTATATTCATTTATTTCGACAAAAATTCCTTTAAAACAACGCATTATTATAAGATAAACTCTTTCGGATCTCTTCTAGGGCTATAAAAATGATAATCACTTTTACCCAAGCGAGCAAGCATCTGGATCTTCTCTCCAGGTTTTAAAGAAGATTCAAATTCATTCCTAATAGGATCCATTTCCGGATATTCTTGCAATATCTGACTCATTGGATGAAGAGAAAACCCGTTTTTAGTCGCGGCCAAATGTAAACGAAGATAATCCCTTCCCGCTTGGACCCAATCGATGACCTCGTTATGATCCGTTTTCAGAAAAATAAATCCCTTAGAACTTTCTACCATGGAAGCAAACATATCCATACCTGCTTTTTTATTCTCAGGTGAATGCCAACTTTCTGGACCATGTTTTAAGAAAAAGTTTCTAGCAATATAATATTTCAGACCGGAAGTCCCGTTTGCTCTCAGAGAGATCCCATCCCCGAATTTGCCGATTTCTTCATCATTATAACGAAACCAAATCCTAGATTCTTCGTAGGTTTTATATGTGTCCGTTTCCATTTGCATCGCAGCGATTAATTGTTTTCTTAATTCTTCTGAACCTGCTTTAGGAACAAATTTCAATTCCGAATATAGAACGGCAGAATCTTTTCTTATCTTCTCAAAATTTTCCTGAGTCAGATCTTCTCCTTCGTAAACACTTCTTTGAGTGACTCTTTCTGAAATAAATTCCGACAAAGGATTTCTGACCAGATCTTCTTGTTTGTTTAAAATAATTTTAGCGATCGGTTTTTTTCCCATATCTGCAATCGTATATTTTCCTTCTGGAAAAAGAGAAACTTCGGAAGAATATCCCAACACCTGAGTTCCTATACTTAAATTTTCCAAAAAGGTTCCTTGCCCGATATGGATCTGCCGATACGTTGGATCCGTATCTTTTAATAAACGTTTTTCATCCACATACAAAAGTGCAGAATGATCATTTATAATTTTGAATTTCCAAGGTTGAACATTATGCGGATTCGGAGCAGTGATACCGATGCGGATCGCCTTTAGTATCGGAGAAATATTTTCGGAAAGAAATTCAGGATCGAATGGATCCTTTCTTTCATAATCATATCTTTCCTTGGAAGAACTTTTACAATATTGTAAAATTTGAGAAGTTGAAAGAATAACACCAAAACTAATGCCGTATTTGATAAATGTTTTTCGACTGATCGAGGCCATGGCCGAAAAACCTAAGCGAGATTAAGTTCCAGTCAATCTAATTCGAATAAATTACTCCCAATAATTTATCATCAATTCTTTGGACCAATCCGGTTGAGAGATCCCGGACATCGGTAGGAATTCTCTCATCACTGGTTTAATATCCACGACCGGAGTTCCATCAATCGCATCCAAATATTTCACCAAAAGTTTTTTGCCGTCCCTTCTTAGGAGTTCCACTATCGTAGAACCGATATGGTTCGGGCGATTTTTCTTTCTTTGGGCAAAGATCCCAACCTTAGGCCATCTTTTATTTTCCCTAGGATGTTCACTTCCGAATACGGGCTCTGATCCGAAAGCTTTATGAAAAATATAGATGATCTCCAAATGAGAGAATGTTTCGATCCCATCCAGGGACTCAGCAGGAATATTATCTTCTAACTCGATCTCGGAAACAATTTCAGCCCAGTAATCATCCTGGATCTCTGATCTTGAGTTCGAGACCTTTGCGATGGACCGAATCGTAAATTCCATAAAAGCCTCTTTCATCCTAAAAGATACTTTAGGAGACGAATTAAAATACTCTTAGGCAAGAAATTAATAAGCGAAGTCGTTTAAAATATCGAAAGAATATGAGAGCCGACTAATAACTCGGCTCCGCGTTAGGTAGGTTTAGTTTCAGTCTTCAGGTCTTGCGTTTAGATATTCTTTGAATTTTTCCAGATCGTCTTCTGCAATCTGGATAGTAATCGGCTCGGCTCCCGAATATAAACGAATCGAAAACCCTCTAGACTTTAATATCGCTTCCTCGTCTTCCTTTTTAAGAAGGAAGGTCGCGTTAAGATGGACTACAGTGCTTGCGTGAGTGCTTACACTAGTTTTGACTCCTCCGGAAGTCAAAGTTGATCCTGCTGGATTATATCCATAATTAGGAGTCGAGTTAGTGTTCGTTGAACCGTATCCATAATTGGGGGTCGAGGTAGCACTAGTTGAAACAGTAGTTACCGATTGTGCTGAGACATTTCCAAAAGCTAATGGTATGTTCTTTTCACCAATTTTCAAGAAACCACTACGTTCAATCGGATTATTCATAGTTGTTGCATGCACTTTTACTCTCGCAACCGTTGGAATTAGAGTTCCTTGGCCGATTTCTCTAGTAAAATCCATCTCAACTACATATTTGGTTAGAAAAGAATCGATAAGAGTACCTGGATACGATTCATCTGCATTAAGCTTTAACTTAAGATTAACAGTATGGGAGTTTTTGAAATTATCCTTTGTAATCCTTACGGTACCAAACATACATCCCGTCACAAGGGATAGAAAAATAGACAAAATGAATATTCTCTTTAACAAGTTAATTCTCCAATTTATATATAGAATCCAATTAACTGTAAATCTGCGACAGGTCAAGAGTGTATTTTTGGAGTTTATGATAATAAATTGAACCGGGAACGTTATCTCATTTTGGATAACGTTCCCTTAAGGGAAGCTATATTTAAATTTGTATTTTATTCGAAACTAATAATATAGAACAGCGTTATTTCTGCTCCATCCCAGGTTTTGCTAGTAGAAAGTTCTTCAGATGTTTTGAATTTTCCTCATTAAAACTGAATGTCAGAGGATAAGATCCCATGTATAAGCGAATACTGAAAGGTTTGCCTTCTAAAATAGCTTGTTCATCTTCTCTTTTCAGTAAAAACATTCCACTCTGTTCTTTATGTGTATGTGTGCTAACAGAAGTTCTTGTTTGGGTATTTGTCCCGCCAGATTGCTGCACTTTGGTAAAATCTACGAATCCACCTTTCGCATTCATGATCGCATTTGCATTTGCAGATCCTGTATTTGCGGAATTAGTAGAAGTTGTAGTAGTAACAGAGCTGTTTGTAACCAGTTGGCTATCAGAGTTGCCGATCACGAGAGGACTGATCTTCTCCCCTATTTTTAAAAAGCCGGTTTTTGCAATTGAAGCGTCGCCGGTCTCTCCATGGTACGAAAATCTAATAGAAGTAGGGATCGCCTTATTATCTGGCCCTATTTCCCTTGTAAGATCGAAAAAGAAGTAATACTTTAAAGAAGTCGGTGCACCAAAATAATCTATATAAGGTTCATCTGATAAAAGCATTAGTTTCATCTTTACGATATGAGTATTCTTAAAATTGTCTTTAATAATATTTACGTGCCCAAAACGAAAAGTCAGGCAACCTTCAAAAAGTAGAGCAAAAATAAAAAACCAAACGATGGTAAAAATCCTAAACAAATTCACACTCCTGCACCTATATTGATACACATATTAAACATATCCCCTCGTCAAGAGAAACCGGCCAGTTTTCCTGAGCAAAACCAAACCCCGCTATTTCATTGACAGGGGATCGGTACCAAGATCCACTCTAATTGTGGACCGAAATCGTATCGCATTAGCAGTCACCTTTGTAGTCACCATTCTCTCCTTGTTTGTAGGACTTATCAATTTAGTATCCAATGTGTCTTCTTCCAAACTAACGAAAGTAGATGCAGGTTCCGGATTCGGGACCGACAGATTAGGAGCAGCTCTGATCAAGATAGAAGGAGAGATCCACTCCGGACGTTCCAGCTATGATTCCGCCGGAGCCCAAACCGTATTGGAACAACTCAGATCAATAGAAGACGATTCTAATATTGTAGGAATCTTAGTGGAGATCAACTCTCCAGGTGGATCCGTTGGCGCTTCTCAAGAGATCTATAAAGAGTTAATGTATCTCAGAAAAGATAAAAACAAAAAGGTCGTAGTGTCCATGAAGGACATCGCTGCTTCTGGGGGCTATTATATAGCCTCGGCTGCGGATAAAATTTTCGCGTTAGGCGGAACTTTGACCGGCTCAATTGGAGTGATCGCGATCGCACCAAATATCAAAGGTCTTCTGGAAAGATACGGAGTCAAAGTACGCACTTTTAAAGAAGGAAAGTATAAAGATTCACTTTCTCTTTTCAGAGACAATACTCCTGAAGAAGATGCGATGATCCAAAAAATGCTCTCGGATACATACGAAGAATTTATCGAAGATGTAGCTAAGGGAAGAAACCAAACGGTAAAATTTGTAGAGGCCTTGGCAGAAGGAAGGATCTATTCCGGACAAGACGCATTCAGAAACAAATTGGTAGATGATATCGGTGGCAGAAGAGAAGCATTAGCTGAACTTTCCAAACTTTGCAACTACGACGGAACTCTTCCATTATTCGAAGAAGAAGTAAACCCTTGGGATAGATTTTTCCAATTGATGCAGGCAAAGTCAGGCGGATTTTTCAGTGGGGAAAAAGTATTCCTTCAAGAACTCAAACGTTCTCCTGTTTTAGTTTTATATCCACATTCTATGGCGTGGTGATCCTGTGTTGAAAGAATTATTCAGCAGATTTATAGATCTTTTAGACGCGGTGCTATTCGAGCCGTTTCGAGTAGAAAATGTAATTTCTTCTTGGGGAATTTATCCGCTTAAACTAGTAGGCGGCCTGGTCCTGATACTTGCAGCATTAAGTGCGGGAGCTGGTTATGTGTTCATCACTCCTCCATTTACGGGCAGAAGTTTCGGACAATTTCTAATAGCGGCATTGACTCACTTATTATTCTTCATGCTTTTACCTTACGCGATCGCATTCATTGTGGACGGACTTGCTCAGTCCAGCGGAAAAAAAGGAAATGCAAATACCACATTTAGGTTCGTGAATCTCTCCCTTTCACTTTTTATCTCCAACGCTGCTTGGGCAATCCTTCTTGCGCAACTAGGAGTAAAAGGTGGATTCGGAGTGATTACATTATATTCGATCCATTACGGATTGTTTATGACGGTATTGGTTCGTGGGACTTCCTACATCTATGATCTAAAGTTTAAAGATTCATTTCGTATCAATATTATCACCTTTATTGTGACCTTCTTCCTGCCATTGGCTATGTACTCAGCGATGATCACATCGTTCAACCCTTCTCTTCCATAACATATAATATGAATATTCTAATTACCAACGATGACGGGATCTCTTCCAACGGGATCCTTGCTTTGGAAAAAGTTTTAGGAAAAGAGCATAATACCTATCTAATCGCTCCCTTAAAAGAACGTTCTGCCACTTCTATGGCATTGAGCATTCACGATTCTTTGAGAGTGGAAAGAGTGAACGAGAATCATTATATCGTAGACGGATTCCCTGTAGACTGCGTAAACATAGGGTTACACGGAA
>NZ_RQES01000003.1 GCF_004769405.1 Leptospira selangorensis | reverse complement strand
CCTTGCTAATTTACTAGCGTGATCTGCTTGTATTCCTTTCTTACTGCCTGTTTCAAAAAAATGTTCAAGGCCCTTGTGTTTAAAAGAAACTATCAATGGACAAATTGTAACCTAATAGGTTACGACGTCAATCTTTTTGCTTTAAAAGATAAATTTAGCCAAACTGTTCGGCTAACGACCAAGGCTTGACGACGTTTGCAACGGCACGAGCTTGCATAAGCAAGCGCAGTGACGGAAGCAAATGTGGCGAAGCCCGGAGTGAGGGTCGCGTAGCGAGCTCGAAACGGAGCGCCAGAGGCGAAAGTTAGACGACGTCACGGATTCATCTCAGTTTTATATTTAGCAGTTAGTAAATGCGATTCAATCCAGTTTGCTGTTATCCTTATTAGAATCTTTAAATCGCTAATGTCTTGATTTTGCCAAATCCGGTAATAATGGGCCTCGTCATTCCCTAACCATACAGCCCTTTGGGCTGTTGCTTTTATATTCTCATCAGTAATATCTTCTGAAATACATTTTCCCAGATTTTTTTTCTTAATTGATTCTTCATCTTTCTTTAGCGCATTTATTAAGTAATCCTTAATAAGAAATTCTAATGATTTCCTATATGCTATACCTGATATTTCAAGTAATGAAATTGATTCACTTACATTCGCCTGATTGTAAATTTCTACAAATTTCGGAGAAACCTTATTAATTTCTTCACTAAAAGTAATTGTACTCGGCTTTACTGGGCGAGTTTTAATATATGAATAGTATATAAAAGCAGTCTTAGCAAAGCCAGGGCGACCAAAACTATTTCTTATTTTCTCATATTCAGCAACGATGGCGGAGCAACATTTTCTATCCGTACATTTAAAAAATGCATAAAGTTCCGGGTAATTATCGTTTGTAAACAAGCTTATAAATTCGGGACGAATCTTATGATGACAAGAAGGACAAACATCGGGGATAAATGAAAGTTCATATCTGAATTTTGTGTTGAAATGCGAAAAAACTTCAACGCCTTCTGTCTCCGGCTTTTCTGCTGTATCGGTATCTTTCATAAATTCCCTTTTAAGTATGTTTTTCCGTGATGTTCGTCTAACGACCAAGGGTTATCGACGTTTTGCGAGTGCGAAGCACTTGGCACGAAGCTTGCCACGCAAGATGAGTGACAAAGCAAAATGTGGCGTAGCCCAAGCAAGAGTTGCGAAGCAATCTCGAAGCGCAGCGATAAGCCGACAGTTAAGCGACGTCCGAACGTGAAGCTGGGAAACATTGCTTCAAACCAGCTGAAAAAAGAAATATACTAGGTCGCTTATGCGCACCTAAAACTATTTGAACTAAAATTAAGTTATCTTCAAATTGTCTCAAAATTCCATTCGGTGCATTTAGATATTTTAATCTAATACTTCGATCACTAAAATCTATTTCATCGAAAACTTGATTCTCAAATTGACTTCGTAAGAACGAAAGAAATTCATTCTGATTAATAGAATTTCCGGTCAGGCCTGCTTGCAATAAATTCTTAAGTTCCACAACTTCTTGATTATTCTCAGGAATTAACTTTATAAAACTTATACGCAGATTAGATGTAGAATATTTAATAAGTATAGCATAGTAATCCTTGGGGACATTTTGAGGGTTTTTAACAAAAGAATATTTTTGTCCTTCTCCAATGATAATACATGAAGTAGTTCCAAATTTTGGAACAGTCCCATGTTTAAACTTTTCCAGAATGGAACAGAAAGATACATTAGCATTATCTTTGCATAAATTAGAAAGACTTTTATCAAAGTCTTCGTCCGTTTCGCCCCAAAGGCAACACGGAATAATGAAAAGTATAATCATAATTTTCTTCATAAATTTCATTTTTCGTTCGGATGTTCGCTTAACGACCAATAATTGTCGAAGTACCGCGAGTCCGAAGGACTTGGCGCGAGGCTTGCTATGCAAGACGAGTGACAAAGCGGAATTTGGCGAAGCCCAAGCAAGGGTCGCGTAGCGATCCCGAAGCGCCGCGACAATTTTTAGTTAAGCGCAGTGCTCAAGCTATTTCTTTTTGATCGAATAAGAAAACAAAATGCCCGGAATTCCTTGAGTTTTCTTAACACTCAGAACATATCCACAGTCCATATTTAAGTCATACTCCCAGGGAGTAGAGTTCTTTGATCTAGTTTCAATTAAAGTTGGGAGTAACGGTACTATACTTTTTTCAATTTCATAATTTGTATCATTAATTTCAGAAGGGTACGTAAAACCCTTGTCACCAAGAGTCCACCGACTCCCATCTTCAAAAGTGAAGATTGGTGCATACTGACGTCGATCCGTATTAGTATATAATCTCCCGACTTCAATAAGCATTTCTTTTTTCCGTAGAATTCTCCCTTGTTCAAATAAAATAATTGGTCCCTCAACTAAATCTTCAGAAAATTTTTGTATAATTCCAGATGTTACTCCTTTGCTTTCAGCATCCTTATCAGTTAAACTAGTAATTGCGCCGTCTAACTCAGTGAAGAGAATTTGAATTCCTTTCAATTCGTTTAAGATATAGAGTTTTCCTTCCCTCTTCGTGAAAGAAACTGAATGTTCCCACCAATAATGATGCGCTAGGCGATTTCGCTCCATCAGAGCTACTTCAAGCTTAGCTAGTAAATTTGGCTCAATTTGAATCTCTAAGTCTTTTATTATTTTAATTAATCCACCAAAAGTATTTTTGAATGTCTCTTCCAATTCATGGTCAAATTGAAATTGAGTTATTTTTCTATCTTTTGTTAGGCCAAAGGTAATCCAAATGCCAACCGATTTTTCAAGAGACTGAGCTAAATACATCGTGAGGCCATATTGTGCAAAAGCCTCCCTTGCCAAATATTCATCTTCATCTAAATCAATCTTTGTCATAGAATATTATTTTTGAGCATTGCGCTTAACGACCAAGGGTTATCGACGTTGGCGAGCTGAGCGAAGCGAAGACAGGCACGAGAATTGCTTTGCAATTCGAGTGACTGAGCCAATGTGGCGTAGCCCAAGCGAGAGTTGCGTAAGCAATCTCGAAGCGCAGCGATAAGCCGATAGTTAGTCGCCGTTTCGAATGTCCAAAGCTAATTTTAAAGCATTTATAAATTCAGAAAACTGAAATACTCCAAAATATTGGGGAAATTCGTGACAGATCTCATGTTCAGTGGATCTAGCAAACAAAACTAAATCGTCCAGACTAATCGCATATCCTGGATATACTATAGTGACACAACGAAGTGATAAGCTATCCTTATTTTTTTCAACCTTCAAGCAAGAAACTGATTCATCAGCAATAGAATACGGTAGATAAGCAACTTCCCTTTCTATAAGTGAAGATAAGATTATATACCATTGACGGAGTAAATTTCGCATGTTGGTATGCAGTCGACCATCATCATCTAAATAGTAAGAATCATAGCGGAGACTATCTTCTCCAATATTAATGCGCTCATTATCAAAACTAATATTCATTTGAACAAATATGAATCTCGATTGATTAGTGCCGATCGTTGAAGAATCCGAGTTATTAAAAAATATACTTCGATATGGCGACTAACGACCAAGGCTTGACGACGTTGGCGATTCCTGAGCCTCGAAGAGGCGTTAGGAACAGGCACGAACTTTTGCTTCGCAAAAGGCGTGACTGAAGCCAATGTGGCGCAGCCCGAGCGAGAGTTGCGTAGCAATCTCGAAGCGCTGCGTCAGAGCCGATAGTTAGGCGCAGTAAGTGCTATTTTTTGGCCAATAATTTTGTATATATTTTGTCTCTGCAATTTACAGAGTTACATGAATCGAATCTTTCAAAGAGACAAAAAAAATATAATCTTTCGTTCATAGTCAGACCTTGTATATTCTGAATAGCATCTTTGTAGAATTTTTCCCATAACTTAGAAACTATCTTGAATTCTTCTAAGTGTATCTTGAATAGCTTCTCTAAAGCGGATTCAAATTCATTGGAAAGATCCGTTATAACTTTATCATTCACTTTCCATTGAAAAAGAATATCCACAAACAATTGATTATATTGAATAATGGATTTTTGAATGTTCTCAGCTAATTCGTCTAAGTTCATTATGGTTACAACTTATAATTAAGCCCCAAAGGCATATTAAATTATATATTTTACTTTCTATTTTTTATTATAGCACTTATTGCGCCTAACGACCAAGGCTTGACGACGTTTCGCGAGTGCGTAAGCACTTGGCGCGAGACTTGCCCTGCAAGGCGAGTGACAAAGCGAAATGTGCCGAAGGCCAAGCGAGAGTTGCGTAGCAATCTCGAAGCGCAGCGTCAGAGCCGATAGTTAGACGCAGTAATGAAGTTATAAGACATCTTTGTAATAAGAATAGTTAAGAAACAATGGAATAGATTTCATTTGCAATTTGAAATGCACTTTTATCTTTAACGTTGTGAAAATGAATTTCATTTTGAAAAATTGGCCAATGACCTGTCTTTTTTCTAACAAGATAAACTATTTCACCTTCTATAGTTTCAATTAATTCCTGATCATATTTGCGATCCATAAAATAAAAAACAATAATCTCGGCGACTTCTTCAGTTTTCCATTTATATCCATGATACCCATTTTTCCCTTCAGCTGCTAAGCCATAGTTCAAACGACTGCGAAGTTGTCTTTTAGTTTGCCCAACGTAAAGAATACGATTATTTTTACGTAGAATATAGATCTTATAGACTCCAGTTGTATTTAGAGGCTCTTCAAAAAACTTTAAAGCTTGTTTCTTTTCTAAAGAGGAAATTTTCGTTATTCTTTTCTTAAATCTGATTTCATATTTATAAAATTCTAATTTTTCTTTCGTCATAGTTATTTTCATAATTGCGTCTAACGACCAAGGGTTGGCGACGTTTCGCGAGTGCGTAAGCACTTGGCACGAGACTTGCTTTGCAAGACGAGTGACAAAGCGAAATGTGGCGTAGCCTGGAGCGAGGGGCACGAAGTGAGCCCGAAGCGCAACGCCAAGCCGATAGTTAAGCGACGTGACTGCACGGACAGCAACTGTGTCCGAGATCTATTCCCTATTAAAGTAAAATTCAAGACGGACAAATTGTAACTGTCCATACTATTCCAGACGTTTCAATCGCACTTCGTAATTTACTCTTACGGAAATGGTTACCGCATTAAAGCGGTTACCCTAAAACAATATCGCAGGCCAACGCTCCACTAGTGCGATGAAACGGATGCTCAAAAATTGAAATCTAAATTAGTTTTAGAAATGATTAACACGAAATCCAAGCTTCAAATCCTAAAATAATAAAAACAAAGTTTGCAGGCATGTACGCTTAACGACCAAGGGTTATCGACGTTTTGCGCGTGCGGAAGCACTTGGCACGAAGCTTGCCATGCAAGATGAGTGACAAAGCAAAATGTGCCGGAGGCCAAGCGAGAGTTGCGAAAGCAATCTCGAAGCGCAGCGATAAGCCGACAGTTAGGCGCAGTAAATAAGATCTAAAGAATTTTTAGATCCGTGCAATTATATTGAACTCAATTTGACGAAAGATCTGTCTTCAACTCGGAAGAGGCTGAATTGCAAATTTCAATAATAGCTTCAAATTCTGAAGGGTGATTTAGGTATCTTTTCCTCAACACTATTAATCCCTTTTTATAAAAATAGATTTCAATGTCAGAGTCATTAATCTTAACCTCAGTTAAATCATTCCAAGAATAATTAATGCTAATATCTTTAACCTTTGATGTAATCCCATTTGCGCTAATTACAATTTCTTCAGGGCTCATTTCTGGCCCTGTTTCCATTCTAATAAATTTGGCCATATTTCTTTTAACTACTCGAGGGTAGAAATATTCGTATGAAGAGGCCATGGCGATAAGAGTAAGTAGAATAAAGCCAATTGCTTTATCAGATGAAGCATATATCAAAAATATCAATACCAAGAATAATACTATCCAGATTTTTACGCGAGTTGGCCTTCCTTTAATTTTTGCCTTATAAAAATCTGTTTTTAAAAATAACCGATAGCTAGCATCGATAATTTCATCGACTGTTGGGGTAAATGTTAATTTTATCTTTTTCAAAATGATTCCTTATTTATTGCGCCTAACGACCAAGGTGTTCCGACGTTTGCAATGGCACGAGTTTGCTCTGCAAACGAAGTGACAGACGCAAATGTGGCGTAGCCCGAGCGAGAGTTGCGAAGCAAGCTCGAAGCGTAGCGGAAGCACCGATAGTTAAGCGCAGTGCTATTCTTCAGGATATTTTAAAGCTAAAGCTTATTCACCTTCTTCAGCATTTTTCATCTCTTGAAGTTTTGTTAGAATTTTTTCATATGTGTTCACAATCATTTTTTTTGCGCTCTCATTTTTGATTCCCTCAAAAAAATCGCGTCTTTCATCCACAGGCATATCAAAAACTAACGGAAGTAAACCTAATAATATAGGGACAACGTAATTGTCTGCCATATGATTGACTATTACCTCTGCCTGCATTCTAGATAAGCTATTCTGTTCGGCTTTCATTAGCTTTTGATCATATTCAGCAATGATTTTTTCTCTTTCTTCTCTCTGTTCTAACTCAGCCTCTCTCCTAATAATCTTTTCTAATTTTTCAGGAGAGAATGATTCAGAATATTTCAAAGCTGTTTCGACAACTTTACCTTGACTATCAATTGCAGTTGATTGTTGCCCAATCAAGCTTTTAGTTTCATCAATCATACTTGACTGGTGATTAATCCGATCAAGTAACACGCGATTTTTATTCATTTGATAGAAGAATATTATTACCAATAGGATTGAGTTAAGTATCGCACAATGATCAGAAATTTCCATTTTTCTCCGAGTCTACCAACTTAGAAACTTTTATTAAAATATAAAGAATACAGTTACGTAGGATAATTTTTAGCATTGCGCTTAACGACCAAGGGTTGGCGACGTTTCGCGAGTGCGTAAGCACTTGGCACGAGACTTGCCCTGCAAGACAAGTGACAAAGCGAAATGTGGCGAAGCCTGGAGCGAGAGTGCGAAGCAGCTCGAAGCGTAACGCCAAGCCGATAGTTATACGCCGTTTGAAGTAATTAATTCTTTACTATCTTTATTGAATTAACGTTTCCAAGATAGCCAATTGGTAAATTGAAAATTATATCTTTACCAATAATTCTTAGATTCGGATCAAACCCGCGTCCTTTAACACCATCTTGCCAAGGAACTACATACTGACCGTTGTCAGATTGAAAAAGAATCCACGAAAAAAACAAATCATATTCTTTTTTACTCAAATTTACATCTCCAGCTATCATACGATCTAGATTAATATATATAATAGTACGTTCATATGGTGAATCTAAATCTGGAATCCAAACTACAATAGCATTTACAGGTTGATCGTGCTTTTCAAATCGAAATGGGTCGTAAATAGAATTAATTGCAAAAACTCTAACATCTCGTTCTAACTTATCATCAAGATATACTGTAGTATCTAAAGGCGGGAAAATGAAGCGACCAGTCAAAGTTATAAACTTAATTAAAGGAACATTACCTGATAATAGTATAGAAATATATATAGCTACAAGTATTCCGATTATTGCGAACAACTTTTGTTCTTTTTTTATTTTCATATTAATAAGATATTTCAAATGGCGTATAACGACCAAGGTGTTCCGACGTTTGCAACGGCACGAGTTTGCTCTGCAAACGAAGTGACGGAAGCAAATGTGCCGGAGGCCAAGCGAGAGTTGCGAAGCAAGCTCGAAGCGCTGCGGAAGCACCGATAGTTAGGCGACGTTTTTACGCACGAATAGGAAATTTTAATCACCCCCATTCTTCTCTTTAAATCTCGCTTGTCTTGCTTTAGTAAACGCTTCAGTTAATTTTGAATCTTGAGGAATATCCGATGCAAATGGCGTATAGTATATCTTTTTATTTAAAATTGAAAATCCAAGTCTGTCCTCTGCTAATCCATATTGCCAATGAGGATGTTCTTCTCCATATTTATGCTTGTAATACTTTTTATCCGCCTCAATTAATTCAGTAATTTCACCTTTGTTAGGAATTGAACCTGGAAAAAGTTTGGGATATTGTTCCTTTGCTCTATCAATTACTCCGGGCAATAAATGTTCTTCTGAATAGAAAGATTCATTCAATCTAGTTACATGATGTCGATCATCAATGTTAATGGATTTATCTTTATAATTGCTAGTATCCAGATTAATTTTAGTTTTGATAAGTGCAGGACTACTAAAGATAGCGACTCCATATTCCAATTCATAAATTGGATATGATCCGATCGATTCATCTTTGCTCCAAGGATTTCCTCCAACTAATATTACATTTTTCTCGGTATGTTTACAAAGCTTACTACATAAAAAATATTCTTCTTTAACATCGCGAAGATTTGGAATTTCAGGTTTGATCTCTAACCAACAATCCCACATAGGTATCCAAAAATCTGGCAAATACCATCTACCATCTAAATTGTAGCCCTCCTTCTCGTAATCATAAGTTACTTTCAAGCTATCGAAAAAAACTGCCCATCTAGCTTCCAATCGAGATCGGAATTTGTATCCATTATGAATTGTTTCAATCGGATTCATATAACCTTCATATTTCAGATGTATTTTAAAAAATGTCGCCTAACGACCAAGGGTTATCGACGTTGGCAATTCCTGAGCCTCGAAGAGGCGTTAGGAACAGGCACGATCTTTTGCTTTTGCAAAAGGCGTGACTGAAGCCAATGTGGCGTAGCCCAAGCGAGAGTTGCGCAAGCAATCTCGAAGCGCAGCGATAAGCCGACAGTTAGGCGTAGTAACGCTTTCTATGGGCTGTTATTTATTAATTCTTTAATAACTCGCAAATCGCCTGAGGAAAAATCCGCATCGAATGGGAGTTCACCAGAATAAAATCGAACGGAAAGACTATTCGCATTTAATAATGCGTTTTTTAATTCATTAGAAAGAACAAATTCTGCCGCATGTGTGCTCAATGAGGAATTTCTTATTCCATTAGGAATAATTTTAGTATTTTGAAATTTAATTTTAATCTTCTTATCATCTAATTTAAAAAAACTTGAATGGCCCAGTGGCTGTTCGTGATTCGAAAATTCAGAAGAAAGATAACACTTAATAAGTGTTTCCGAGCCTGCATTTACTGTTTTTGTTAACGTCATAAATAATGGCTTTGCCTTTTCAAAATTATTTAACGTATAATTCGTAGTAGCGTATAAGTCCAAAGTATAAGTTGTTTGATTCTTATAATCATCTTTCACTATTTTAATGTTCCCATACGGCAGACACTCAAATGTGAATATACTGATTATTGTTATTATAGATTTTCTCATTCTAACCCTTGAACTATATTTATTGTTGTTTCATAAATTGAAAGCGTTATTACGCCTAACGACCAAGGTGTTCCGACGTTTGCGATGGCGCGAGTTTGCTCATGCAAACGAAGTGACAGAAGCAAATGTGGCGTAGCCCGAGCGAGAGTTGCGTAAGCAATCTCGAAGCGGAGCGGAAGCACCGTAAGTTAGCCGCCGTTATTTTTTGTCTCTTGTTCAGTATATTGTTCAACAGGGTCCCCATTTTTTATAACCCAAGAATCTTCTTTCAGTAAGATCGAATTCTCATCAACACGAGTTGAAGACAGACTTAAACCACCCGATCCTGGATTAAACACGAAATGCTGTTTAAAATTACCATAGCTCATTTTTTTATATACTTGAGTTATTTCAATTTTCCCTTTTGTATAAAATAACCCCTTTAATTGATTTGATGGATCGTCGGGATCAATAATTTCTGGAATTTCTAACCTTACGTCAAAGATCATCCCTTCCGCAACTCCGTCTGCTTGTCCTTTATTAATAATTACACTATCTTTAGTTATAATAGCAGCTATTTTGCCTTTAATTTTATCCATTTTGTTATCCATTTAATTGTATTTTTGGTTTACTTTGAAGAATATATGTACCTGTCACTGAGTATCTTTGTTGGCCATGATATTCAGTAATCATTGAGTGAGCGTCTCGTGGAGAATATTTTAAAGAGATTATTTTGATAACGACTTCAAATTGAGTTGGGAGATCTCGGAGAGATAATATAGTAATATTTAACTTTTCAGATTCGGCTATTTTTATTCCCACTTTATTAAAACTAATTCTTTTACTTTGAAAATCATAAGAGAAATCTTTAGGTTGTAATATTTTTACTTCAAAAGTAATTTCAGATAAATTACACTCTGGTCTTCTAACATTCTCAAGTTCAATAGTTACAAATTTAGGTGGCTCTTCAGGAGATACTAAACTGAAAGTTGATTCAATCTTAGGAATTATGATTTGAGATATAGTATCGAGATTATCTACTTTTTCAACTTGCTCAGTCTCTGAGGTAGCCCAAGAAATAGAAATAAAAGGTTCCGATGAATATTTTCTAGCTTCGTCGCTTATCTTAAGCATGTAATAAGTAAAAACTACATACCAAGTTGTTGCTATTGCAATAATCATGTCACTTAAAACAGAAAGTAATACTTTCCAATAGCGAGAATCTAAAAAGAAAAGAACTCCCCAGCCTCCTTCATAAGAAAATATTGATATTACTAAATAGAGTAATATTTCGACAAATGAAAGTATTCCAGATATTACTAACGGAGACTTTCTTAATTTTTCAATCATATAAGTTACCATTTTAATTCATAAATGCAGTTAAATAATGGCGGCTAACGACCAAGGCTTGACGACGTTTCGCGTGTTCGCAGAACTTGGCGCGAGACTTGCTCTGCAAGGCGAGTGACAAAGCGAAATGTGCCGAAGGCCAAGCGAAGGTTGCATAGCAATCCTGAAGCGCAGCGTCAGAGCCGACAGTTAGACGAAGTAACCATACATTACGAGTAAGTTAGAATTCTAACAACGTTACCAAAATGGTTTTGTTACATCTAAAAAACAATATCGAATAAATGATACCGTAAAAGCAAACACGTAAGCAGAAATAAATATTTCAAATTCTATTCTAAAAAGGGAAATCTTTTTACGCCAATTACTGACAAAACAAATTATTAATGCGGAAATAATCGGAATAAAAATCAAATTTGCTATTTGCAAGCTATGATTTTTAAGCAAAAACTTTGGAAAAACAAGCATGCTCACATAACCTACTATTGATCCAAAAATAATATAACCAATGACAGAAAAGAACGATTCCATGAACTTCGATCTTCTCAATATCACCATAACATCCTTGGTTATCGAGTCAGTTATGTATTTTCCAAATACTTCAACAATTATCACCCATATTACTTCGAAAATTAATTCCATAGTGAATGTTCTTTATATTTCCATATAAATAAGCTTAAAAGCGAACTCTTTAAAAAACAACATAGAACTTTAGCTAATACGTTAAACTTTATGGTTATTTCGTCTAACGACCAAGGCTTGACGACGTTTCGCGAGTGCGCAAGCACTTGGCGCGAGGCTTGCTCTGCAAGGCGAGTGACAAAGCGAAATGTGCCGAAGGCCAAGCGAGAGTTGCGTAGCAATCTCGAAGCGAAGCGTCAGAGCCGATAGTTAGACGCCGTCATTTCTTTCTTTTTAAGTTAGTCGCCTTTTTAGGAATTAAATATATTGCATCAAGTATATGCTCTAAAATTTCTATAGCTAACTTAAGCTTGTCTTTATCAGGTTTTTGCAATCTGTGAAGTGCGGTGTTTCCCAAAAAACGATGTTGATGAAGAATATTGGCTTGCTTTTCGGTGAGTAAATCTTTCTGCTTTAACCCATTAATTTTCCCCTCAAGATTTCCCTTTTGTCTCGTTATGGTTTGACCATTCTTATCCTTTTCTTCAACTGGACCCTTTTTAATCTTTTGGTCTGCACAAACACCTTCAATAATGGCACGAAGACCCGCTGCACAAAGAATTAAATTTTCTTTATTATAGCTTTCGAGTGTCTCTGAGAATAATTCTTCAATTTGACGAGGTAGATTAAGGAAATATTTTGATTCTAAATTTCCCTCTTCTCTCTCAGGATAGACCTTGATAGTTTCTATACTCTCAATTGAACCATCTGCATTATAAGTAAAATTCTCCGAATTGGTAGAAACTTTCAGAAAAGAAACTTCTTCACAACCATTACATTCCAAGATAAAATATTCGCTTTTCCAACTTATATCTGGACCTTCTGCAAATCCCTCTGTTTTATACTCCCCTTTAACTGTGTGCTTTGTTACATTTCCGCATTGTACGCAAGGAATTCTTTTGATTTCTGACATTCTCTCTCTCAAATGAAAATTAAATGATGGCGTCTAACGACCAAGGCTTGACGACGTTTTGCGAGTCCGAAGGACTTGGCATGAGGCTTGCTATGCAAGACGAATGACAAAGCGAAATGTGCCGGAGGCCAAGCGAGGGTTGCGAAGCAATCCCGAAGCGAAGCGTCAGAGCCGATAGTTAGTCGCCGTAAATATCATTCATACCTAAGAAATTCGTTCAACGGATTTCGCAAGAAAATGAATCGCTCCCTGGCTAGATTCGAAATCGGTAACTTCGATCAGTTTATTTTCCCATTGTCTATCGGAAATATCCAAAACACATAGCCCGCCGGTTTGATTCGGAAATCCTAATTCAATGCTTATTTCTGAAGGCTGAGCAAATTTTAATTTTGTAATTTCATTTTGTCTTTGTAGGGTCAGTTCGATGTATGAATTTTCTATATCAGATAAATCATCCTGAAAATTAAAGCCAACAATTTGGTATTCATTCGCGTTTTCAATTATTTGATGGTATTTATCTGTATCTTTCATAAGAACTCGAACCTCACTTATCTAAGAGGCTCGTCTCTCTTTCAATAATTATAAAATTTTCTTATTTCAGAAGTCAGTATCCTGAAATTATCAAAGTAATTATTTTGTGCCAGTGTCAAGGTCGCTCTTTTTTTAGGAACCCTCTCTATTAAAATGAAAATAGAAAATTCACATTTTAATAGAGAATTGTATTTATGGCGACTAACGACCAAGGCTTGACGACGTTTCGCGAGTGCGTAAGCACTTGGCGCGAGACTTGCCACCGCAAGGCGAGTGACAAAGCGAAATGTGCCGAAGGCCAAGCGAAGGTTGCGAAGCAATCCTGAAGCGCTGCGTCAGAGCCGACAGTTAGGCGACGGCTCTGCAGTTAATAGAACAAAATTAAGCCAGGGATGGCGCTATTAATTATTTATGAGCATAATGTTCTGTATATAAATCCAGAACCTTTTTAATCATAGTTTGATAAGGTACACCAGATCTCTTAGATTCCTCTTTAAAGAATGAAATACTCTTTTTACTCAAGACTATCGTTACCCGCGAATTATCTTCTTTCAAAACAAGTTTATTCGGAGGAGGTAGAAAATCCTCAACAGCCTTAGAAGATTTAATTGAAGATGATATAGATGCTGGTGCATCAGCGTATTTTATTTTCTTTTTCATAAACTTTCTTACCTTGCCTCCAATAACCTGCCCCAAAGATTCTGATTTTACCATTTCTAACAGTAAATCTTACTGTTGATACATACGAATCAATTAGGCCAAAACAATAATATCTTTTTTCGGAATCTGAAGAATGGGTAATATCTAAAGTAATAACCCTATTTGGATCCAAGAATGCCTTTTGAGCTTCAAAGAAATCAATTCCATGTTTCCGCAAATTTTCGTCATTCTTTGCAGGATCCCATTCAAACTCCATCTATATATAAAAATAGATAGGAAACAAATCCATGTCAATACATATAATTATGCATATTTTAGTGCACATTAATAAAATTTAGAGTTCATATTAATGAAAGCAAGCGGGCATGGAAGCCCGCAAAGTTTGAAAAGAATATCATGCAGAGCTGTCCGCCTAACGACCCAAGGCTTATCGACGTTGGTCGTAGGTGAGCCTGCGATGCAGGCGTTACTGTCGGCGCGCTTTCTTGCTTATGCAAGAAACGTGACGGAGACCAATGTGGCGAAGCCCGAGCGAGGGTGAGCGAAGTGAACCCCGAAGCGTAGCGATAAGCCGAAGTTATCTGCTGTGCCGCGCCCCGGATGCCTAACCGAGCGAAGCCACGGAAGGCGTAGCCGGTTAGGGAATGTCTATCTAATCCTTATCTTTAGAAAACTCAGCAATCATTTCCCCTATAGCTTTTCTTTGCTGATTAGAAAATTTTAAAAGGTTCTGAATAATTTCTCTAAGACCTTTCGTGGTTTTAATTTGGCTTAGTAATACTTTATCTTGATCAGCTTTTGAAACCAATTTATCTTCCTCTTCCGGTGAAAGATATTTGATTGGAAGAACAGGAATCGAATCATTCAAAAGCCAGTTAAAATCTGGTTTATACTCTTGCTTAAGAAGCGTTAAAAAAGAATGCGAAGCAGATTCGACTCGTCCTTGAACAATTCCATTCATCCCGGTAGGTGTAAGTTTTAGTTTGGCAGCCGCTTCTTTTTGACTGTCCCCTTTCGCTTCAATCAGGGCTTGCACCTTTTTACCAAGTAAATTCTCTACTTTTTTAACTGTCATTCAAAATGCTTTTATAAAATATTATTGACATTAATACGTTTATATAGTATTAATGTATTTAGCACTTTATGAGCGCAGAATTAGTTTCTATGGCATCTCCTTATACGAAAAGCAGAAAAAGACCGATTCTGAGGCCCTCGAATGCCCAAAAGGTAGCAAATTCGGAGGTCACAATGTTTGCAAGTGTCCTTCCGCAATGGAAAGTCTCAAAGAAGGAGAAAGAATTCTTTTACAGAGCTTTGAAGACGGCGAGAAAGGATGCTGGTCTTACTCAAGCTGAAGTTGCTAAGAAGCTAAAGCGTAGTCGAAGTCATATTTCTAAGATAGAGCTTGGACAAAGGCGATTGTTTATGGATGAGTTTTTGATTTTATATAGGCTTTATGGAAAGCCAACTATCTATTTCTATTCTGCCTTTATCAAAAGTGATCTTGTTGAACAGATAGATTAAGCCCGAGTAAAATCTGTGAAGCAGTTTTAACGAGGGCAATTAGAACAAAACTCGAATAAAATTCTGCACCCCGATCGCAAAGCGTTCGGGTGGATACAAAACTATTTTTCGTTTTACATGAAAGGCGAATTACCTTACTTTTTCTCTCCTTGAATTGAGCCTTTTTCATTCGCAGAGAACTCTTTCGTTTCTTCGAAATGGTAATTAATTACATCTTTAAGAGTAATATTTGTTAAGCTATTATTAATTAGCCACTTACCTGCTTTATCAATTTCATCTGAAGGATTATATTTTTCTATATAATTATTTTCATCTACTTTCTGATACAAATGCTTATGATACTTTAAACGTAAATCATCATGCAGTCCTATCTGAAAGCTTAGCAGATAATTAAAGAATTCAGGTGAATAAATTTTATTGATAAATACACCTTCTCTCAGTTTCTGCAATTTATCAAAAAGATCGTTGTATAACTCTTCTGATTTGTCTTTGGAAATGTTATGCTTTTTTATATTAGAATCGATTAACAATACTTCGAAAAAAAGAAGATAAGATTCAGTATAATATTTCAATCTAATATCGTTATATTTATCAATTGAACTCGATAAAGATTGTCTAATGATCTCTTTATATGGTATTCTATTTCCTATTGATCCTTTGAATAGTTCGAGCTTTTTTGCAAAGAAAAGCTTGATAGATTCCGGCAAAATTAATGAGCCAAGATATTTGAGTGTTTCGTATATAACGATCGTTATTAACGGAACTAAAAGATTATCTAAATTTAGGTTAAACATTTTTTACTCCTGATGTTTTAAATAAATTAAAGCCTGCCACGGACGGCAGGCGCTTTAATGAGGGGCGCGGCATGGCAGATAACGACCAAGGTGTTCCGACGTTTGCAATGGCGCGAGTTTGCTCATGCAAACGAAGTGACAGAAGCAAATGTGGCGTAGCCCGAGCGAGAGTTGCGTAAGCAAGCTCGAAGCGTAGCGGAAGCACCGATAGTTAGGCGAAGGTTGCATTACGCGTATTTAATATTGATATACTCTATAATATCTTTCGAAAATTCAGTTCCACTAATAGAATAGCTGTTTTGCAAAAAATTTTCTAAATCGGTAACTACGTTGGTTTTAGATGAATCGTAAAATCTTGATTTCGTCCAAAGTTTTAGATATATTAGAATCATATAGGATGTGTAATTTATTGAGATTTCTACTATATTGGATGCGGAATCAGGACCAAATAAATCGACTTGCCCCGTAGCAGTAAACTCACTAAATTTTAAAGCTATGCTGCTTAAAGCTTTATGTACTGAAACGTGGAAGTTGCTTTTGAAAATTTTAAGTGTCGGGCGAATATTTGGGGGCAAGTCTTTATCGTCGAAATTGTTGATTTTTAAATCAATTTCTTTCTGATGCGATAAAATGATTTTTCCTTGTTCTTTTTTCGTTAAGCTTTTAAATTCATCTCCCCTATCTTTTCCAAAGAAATCTAATTCAGGAAGTATATCCTTTTGAATAGCGTTTAAGATTTTATTTAATTCGAAGGAAGTTCTTAAACTAGCTAACGCTTCAGTATAATACCCTTTTTTGGATAGATCGATTGCAATTCTAATTCGTTTAAATGATTCGCTATATAAAAGCAACAAAACATCTTTTTTACTTATTGGTTTACAAATAGAAGTTAAATTATCTGTAAAAGCGGAAAGGAAAATATCAAAAATAATAAATATGCCTCTATACTGACTACTCTTAAACTTATCACTTACTTCTTGCTCTTTCTGAGTTAAGAACGTAGTCTTCGATTCATATTTTTTAATTATTTCTTCTAAAGTGATCATAAATTACCCTTAGATAAATTGAAATTTTGCAACTTTCGCCTAACGACCAAGGCTTGACGACGTTTGCGATGGCGCGAGGCTTGCTTTGCAAGGCGAGTGACAGAAGCAAATGTGGCGAAGCCCGAAGTGAGAGTGCGTAGCATCTCGAAACGGAGCGTCAGAGCCGAAAGTTAGACGCAGTTGATTATTTTTTAATAAAGCTAAGAAAATTATTATTAATTAAGTAATCAGGTTTTTTTGCAATGCCTGTATAAAGCAATTTAGCGAGCGAAGGCAAAAAACCTGTTGCAAGAGAACGAGGTATGTCACGTAGAAAATATTCAGCTGTCAAGGCCCTTATTCCTCCAATCAAAATCTCTTCTTTTGCTAAATTTGTTAGTGTTTTTAGATATTGGGATTTTTGAATTTCTTTAGAATATTTATCGAGATCTTCTTCAAAATGAAGTTTTAAACTATCTAACTTCAAATTATCTGGCGTGTTTGGATCATTTATTATATTTAAGGAATTATTAATTGAATTTCTAATTATAGAAAATGCCTCTTCATTATTTCTTATATTCGTAATATGTTTTATCTCAAGATTATCAGTATCAATAATCTGGTATTTATTAAAGCAAAATAGCTTATTAAATCGATGACCTGAGATGTCCGTGTTAATCTTAGAATGTTCTCTAAGAACCATTTTATATATGTTTAAATAGATATCATCAGGTAGAACAATATCAACCTGATTATTTAACATGTATTTATACTTAAGTTGTTTTTTTATATTTTCAAGATAAAATAGTCTTATAAATTCAGCCTGATCCTTATATTCTTTCTCAAGAGTTTTTATTGGGAGTTGAATGTTATCAATATCTTCCCATATTTCACTTTTAATAGACCTAAATCCATCATACGAGATGGGAATTAATATATTCTTTTCAAAAAGATCATAAGCTTCGATATATTGATTGAGAATATATTTTACAGAATTAATACGTCTTTCCGAAAATTCGGAACCTGTGTATGGCCGAAAAAAGTCCAAATGGTATACTAACGGATCGTAAAAGCAAATTGATTCCGAATAAAGTAACGTTCGCTTGAGATCGCTGAAAAGCTTCAAGGTTTTTAGATCTTCACCGTTAACGAACGCAGCTTGAACAAAATGATCTCCCATACTAACTTCATAAGAGAAAAAAGGACGAAGTTCAAACTTGGATTTTGTAGGTATAAAGGGATCTTTTACATATGCATCTATTGTATATGCTATTCTTTCAATTTCCGGGCCTGTTAACCCGTTGATTACTTTTTGATCTAATTTCTTATCGATAGTTTCTTCAATAATTTGTAAATAATTCTTCTTACTCATAGCATCAAATAATCAATTGCGTCTAACGACCAAGGGTTATCGACGTTGGCGAATTCCTGAGCCTCGCAGAGGCGTTAGGAACAGGCACGATCTTTTGCATTTGCAAAAGGCGTGACTGAAGCCAATGTGGCGAAGCCCAAGCGAGAGTTGCGCACGCAATCTCGAAGCGCAGCGATAAGCCGATAGTTAGGCGATGGCCAAATCTCTTCTAAAATAGATTTGCAACCTTTTCTTGTGGATCATTAATATTTATTAATTCTATTTCAGAATCAGATTCTATTCTTTTAAACATTGAATCTGAGCATCCAATTAGAAAATAATCTTGATCTTCAATATGAACTATTAACCATTCCTTACCCTGCGGCCAAATATAGGCAGGGTAATCCGAAACAGTCAAATCCATAACCTGAAACAATTCAGTTAGTTTCCCAGAATAATGCCAGCTTTCATGGCTATCCGGTAGATATTTTCCGGTTTTTGCATCCCCATAAAAGAATACTTCTTCACTGTACCCAATGAGAGAGATTATTCTATTAACATATTGCTTCTCTAGATTAGGCATACTTTGCAAATTTGCTGGCCAAAACCCCAGAGAATTGAACAAAAAGTTTGAATCCATTTTACTATCGAAAGGTATATCATATACTTTTGCGATTTCATACGACCTAATTCTATCTAATCTGCTTTCAGATATTATCCCGAATTCTCCTGGAATAAAATGCTCTTCACCTATTTGCATCCGCGTTTTGATATCCTCAACACTGGTAGGATTAACCGGATACCGATCTATTGGGAAGTCTCTGTATATCCCTGTCGGAAGTAAAATTTTTATATACCTTTCAAATATTGGAGGAATGAAATCTCTACACTGAAATAGGCCACTCCATGAAGTTCCATTTGTAATCCAGCTAACTAAGCTATTCGTCGATGGTGAAATTATTTTCATGAGAAGATATTGATTTGGCTTTCGCCTAACGACCAAGGTGTTCCGACGTTTGCAATGGCACGAGTTTGCTCTGCAAACGAAGTGACAGACGCAAATGTGGCGTAGCCCGAGCGAGAGTTGCGAAAGCAATCTCGAAGCGTAGCGGAAGCACCGACAGTTATACGCAGTTGTGCCCCTTTACTTGGAAATCGGAACTTCGCCCTTTTGATACTTTAACTTATTTATTGTGTTTAAAATATATACGTCTTTATATTTTAGAACATTAAAATCAGATACCAACTTTTCGCCTTTTCTCTTTAACTCAAATGGTTTAATCTTCCAAATTTCTTTCTTCAAATATTTCGGAATAATTATTCGAACAATTTTCTCAGAATTATCCTCAAGCACCAAAACACTCTCAAAAACCTCGGACGATTTAAGAACATGGCCGGTATCTATCTCACCATACAAATCTTTATTTAACTTTTCTTGAAGGTTCCTCTCTTTAAATATTTCAAAATGATCAGCGGGCGGCAAAAAAATATCTACCATCCGAAAATATATACTGCCTTTTATGTTCAACTCTTCAATACTTGGAGCACAAAATTCAAAGGATACTATCAAAAAGAGTAGAATTGCCTGTTTCATCAGTTTAAGAAAGTTTTGGGCACAATTGCGTATAACGACCAAGGCTTGACGACGTTTCGCGAGTGCGTCAGCACTTGGCGCGAGACTTGCCACCGCAAGGCGAGTGACAAAGCGAAATGTGCCGGAGGCCAAGCGAGAGTTGCGTAAGCAATCTCGAAGCGAAGCGTCAGAGCCGATAGTTAGCCGACGGTTTGGCTGATCATAAAATTGATTAGGCTGAAATAGGAAATTTAATAATATTCTTAGGCTTTTCTTGCATTGCAGCCCATAAATCTAACTTAGTCTGCATATTCAACCAACTCTCCGCAGAAGTATTAGTAGCGATGCCTATTCTTACAGCCATTTCTGGTGTAACAGGA
>NZ_RQES01000002.1 GCF_004769405.1 Leptospira selangorensis | reverse complement strand
CCTTGCTAATTTACTAGCGTGATCTGCTTGTATTCCTTTCTTACTGCCTGTTTCAAAAAAATGTTCAAGGCCCTTATGTTTAAAAGAAATTATCAATAGACACAGCGTAACCCAGTAGGTTACGACGTCAATCTTTTTACTTTAAAAGATAAATTTAGCCAAACTGTTCGGCTAACGACCAAGGCTTGACGACGTTTCGCGAGTCCGCAAGGACTTGGCGCGAGACTTGCCCTGCAAGACGAGTGACAAAGCGAAATGTGCCGAAGGCCAAGCGAGAGTGCGAAGCATCTCGAAGCGCTGCGTCAGAGCCGATAGTTAGACGCAGTAGCTTGTTAACAAAATCGCCTTGCTAAAGCCCGCAATTCAATGTTTCTATAAATCTATCTCGTCAAGAAAACTAAATACTTTATATATACCGCAAAAAGGCAAGCTCGCAAAAAATATAAAAGTATTATTATTTCCCACTCCATACAGACAAGCCATACCAAATGGCGCTCCAATTGTATGAAGTGTTCCAGATAGTAAATCATATGAAAAAGCAAAAGGGTACCAGACAATATTTGCTTTCTTGTGCTTACTCAAAGATATATCTCGAATACTGATGTGCGAATTTATATCATCCAACGTGACACTTTGCATCTCAAAATATTTATATTTAATTTCTTCATTTACGAGCATTGGAATTTCTATGCTTATATTGAAAGACTCAACTCTATTTTTGTTCCAAATTCGTTGGCTTATTTCTTTTAATGTAATAATCTTCCCTTTAAGCATAGTATCACATTCTGAAAAAATTATATTAGTCGACCATGGATAATTGCTAAATTCAACCTTTCCCGGAGGAATCTTAATAACCCCACAAACGTTTTTGATCTGTTTCGAATCCTTTTCAATATCTACTTCAACTATCAATACATTTTTTGCAGATTGCTTTAGCGAAATAAAATTGCTAATTCTATATTCATTTTCAGGTTGAGTAATAGATCTTCTGACTGCGCTCGTCATACGAAAATTATAGCAAGAGACTAGTGAGGTCGCTATGAATATAACTAATATAAATTTTTGTAAATATTTCATATTTTTGCTATTGCGTCTAACGACCAAGGGTTATCGACGTTTTGCGAGTGCAAAGCACTTGGCACGAAGCTTGCCACGCAAGATGAGTGACAAAGCAAAATGTGGCGTAGCCCAAGCAAGAGTTGCGAAGCAATCTCGAAGCGCAGCGATAAGCCGACAGTTATGCGAAGTGGCTGGTTAAACTAAGCGCCTTTACTCTTTAAATGAATAACAGGTTCTGCATCTAATGCTTTAGCAAGACGATTAATAAAAGAAAGAGATAAATTCCTATAATTTCCAGACTCAATTCTTGCAATTGCTGGCTGAGAAGTCCCTATCTTTTCTGCTAAATCTTTTTGAGTTAAATTCCGTTTCTTACGAAGTTTAATAATTTCTTTGGCAAGAGTGAATTCATTGGAAAGAGCATCGTATTCTTTCTTAAAATCTTTATTCTTTAGTTCTCTATTCAAAAGCGAATCAAAGTCTTTAGTTTTAAGTTTCATGCTCATCTCCCTTATAAGTTTTCATTAATTTGAAAGCTTT